>NZ_LMCE01000061.1:0-247178 GCF_001623285.1 Pseudovibrio sp. Ad26 | reverse complement strand
TTCTCAGCTGCAGCGCTGGCGGTCCTTGTGTATTGCCCCATTGTTCACTCCTAATCTAGTGATCATGGGCCAAAACACTCCATTACTCAAATCGATCGATTTGTCCATAAGGCGTCGCCGACAAACAGGTGGAGGTTTATTTGGATTACAATTATCAAACAAGCTGGGCCTCTCTTCTTGCGAAGTTGGCTGTTTGACTTGTTGACGCGTAAACTAACTTTACATCAAAGGCTCAGATCTAGGACTTGCCTACCAGTCCCCATTACGTGGATATCAAGGCAACAAACGGACTGCAACAACTTCAGGATTGTTGATCGGACTGAGTTTGGTTTTATCGAGGAGCTGTGCCACATCATAGTCTGAAAGCTGCACACTAACAAAACTTAGGATGTAAGCTGTATGGGTACGGCATCGTCCGGACTCCCCGCCTTATTGACAGAAATCTCATACTTCTCGCCAGATCTGGCCAAATGGCTTGAAAGAACAGACTGAGTTGCTCAACGTCGGTAGACGCCCATATCTTAAACAAAAAAAGTTCTGTGACGCTGAAATGGCAGTTATTCCATCAAACAGAGACGCTTCTAATCTATAGTACTTAACAACAGTAATATACATACTCAGTAACTATAGAAAATTATGGATGCAAATATAATTGCAAATTTCAGAGGTAACGTTATGTTTGCACGTAGTGAAGGTAGACCACACCATCCTTCGCCTCACAATATCATACTGTTAAGGTAGGAAAGAGACAATTCTGCAACGTGAAGAAACCTAGATTAGTCTTTCGTCAAAGTATCAATTAATATCTTGCCAGATTTACTAGATCACACTCCAATATATATACACAATCATTATTTCCCCAGTTTTAGCTTATGCGAAACAAAAAATCAAAATTATAATAAAAGCACTTTTATCTCACCTTACAAATAATTACCTCAAACAACTTAGCTAGGAGTCGATCATGCAAACTTTTGATTACTCAAGGAAAAGCAATCGAATGAGTCCAAAGATGCTGATAATACCGTTACTTAACAGCCTTGTTAGTTTTCCACTTATGGCTCTCACATCACTCCAAGGCGTTTTCGGGTGTGGGTCTCTAGTTGGGTCAGTGCGTCGTAGATCAGGACTGCGAACAGGCCGACTATGAGGCCGCCTTGTAAGACGTAGGAGGTGTTGTTTGTCAGCAGGCCTGCGATGATGACTTCGCCAAGCGTGTGGGCGGCGACGGTAGAGCCGATTGTTGCTGTGCCAATGGCGATGACGACAGAGAGGCGAATACCTGTCAGGATCAGAGGTAGTGCCAGTGGAAGTTCTACTTGAATCAAACGTTGCCGACGGCTGAGCCCTATACCTCGGGCTGCTTCCATTGTTGCAGGTGGCAGAGTTGAGAGACCGGTCATTGTGTTTTCGAAGATTGGCAAGATGCCATACAGAAACAGCGCAACAAGCGTTGGTCCGGCTCCAAAGCCCAGCATCGGTACAGCCAATGCCAGAACGGCCACAGGTGGAAACGTCTGCCCCATGTTCGCAATGGTTCGTGACAACGGTAAAAATGCCTTGCCTTGAGGCCGAGTAACGAGGATCGCCAGTAATACCGCGACAATGATTGCAGCAAGTGAGGCTACAGCAACGATCCCCAGATGACTCAAAGAAAGTGACAGTAGCGACGTGCGATCATAAATCACCGCAGCTCCGGGCGGTGTGAAGGGCTCAAATATGGGTGCAAACCACTCAGGCTGAAGGACCAGAGCGAGCAAAAGCGATACAACAATAACCCTCAGGAAATTAGCCCGGCTCATGTGTCCCCTCTGCCCTGGAACGGATCGCTCCTAGTGTTACGCGGCCAATAGGACTGCCGTTGCGTTCTACCGGCAAAGCACTTCGTCCGCTCCAGAGGCAAACAGAAAGCGCCTCTCTCAGGCTGGACTTCTCGTCGATTGGATCCCCTTCTGCAGTTCCCTCTTCACATATCTGGGAGACGGAAAGCAGCGATAGCAGGCGAAGCGGTCGATCGACACCCCCGACCATTTCTGCAACAAACTCTGTCGCAGGGTTGGTGATGATCTCCGCTGGTGTCCCATGCTGCACCAACTGTCCCTGATCCATGACAGCCACCTGATCGCCCAGCTGTATGGCTTCCTCCATATCATGCGTCACGAGAAGGATTGTGGAGCCGAGTGTTCTTTGGATCCTATGTAAATCGGCCTGCGCGCGCGTTCGAATGATGGGGTCCAGTGCACCGAAGGGTTCATCCATGAGCAAAAGGTCGGGCCGTGACGCTAAAGCTCGCGCCACGCCTACCCGTTGTTGCTGGCCACCTGACAGTTCAGCAGGATAGCGATCCCGAAACTCATCTGGCGGCATGGAGAATAACTCCAACAGTTCGTTCACGCGCGCGTGGATCTTGTCCTTGTGCCAACCAAGTAGCCTCGGCACGGCGCCGATGTTTTTAGCAACTGTGTGATGCGGGAAAAGGCCATGACCTTGAATTGCATACCCAATACGGCGGCGTAATGCGTTTTTTGGCAGTCCTGCAGTTGGCTCACCATTGATCCGAACCTGGCCAGTCGTGGGCTCTACAAGCCGGTTGATCATACGCAGTAATGTACTTTTCCCAGAGCCGGATGTGCCGACGATTGCGGTGATTGTGGCGCTCTCGATCGTCATAGATACGGCCTCGACAGCGGCTCGCCCGTCGTAAACTTTGGTTATGTTGTCGATCTCAATCATCCATGCCTCATCTGATTAGGGCGGGCCAGTTCGACCAGAATATCCATTGTAATTGCTGAGATAAGAGCAAGAATGACTGTTGGCAGAGCTCCAAGCAGGATCAAATCTGTTGCGGTCTGATTGAGGCCTTGAAAGACAAAGGTTCCAAAACCACCACCGCCAATCAATCCGGCGATCACCGCAAGGCCGATATTCTGCACCAGAACAATCCGCAATCCAGCCAGCATAACCGGAAGCCCGAGCGGCAGTTGAATCTGTATGAGGCGTTGATGGCGGGTCATGCCCATACCGCGCGCTGCATCCAGCGTCACGATTGGAGTGGCTTCCAGACCAGCTACAGTGTTCGCCACCACCGGCAACAGGGAATAGATAACCAACGCCAGAAATGCTGGCAGAAAGCCGATACCGACGACACCCAGTTCCCTGGCACCGGGGATCGTACTGCCGACCCAGGCAAGAAGCGGAATCATGATGCCGAACATCGCAAGTGAGGGGATTGTTTGCAGAAAGCTGAGTATTGGCAGAACTGCACCACGCAAGCTTTGGTTCCGGTGGCAATACACGCCAAGAGGGAAACCTATAGCAGCGGCCACAACAAGTGAGCCGAAAGCAAGGCCGAGATGCCGCCATGCTGCGTTGAAGAAGGCATCTTGTCTGTTGGCGTACTCTCTGAAGATTGACAGATCGGTCAAGACTCCTGACCACAAGACCAATGCCGACACCACAATCGCTACCGCCAACAAGGCACCGCGCATTTTGGGACCAGGAGAAAGAGAGGACAGAGCATCGGCCGCTAGCAGCAACAGGATGGCCAGCAAACACCAAAAGCCACTGCCTAGCGATACTCTGGCATATGTCCCAGCGCCTTCAAGAAGTGACGTACTGCCTTGCATCAGCAGCCAAACTAACGCTGCTATTCCAATCATTGAACCTGTAAAACGTACACTTTGCCAAGCGGATGGCAGGCCAAGGGCGAGCCCAATCAACACGCCAACCATGCCAGGAATGATTGCTTCGGGGCCGGCCATGTCCCACACACGAACACCCTCGCCCGCTACAATACGATTGGCGGCAAGCGTCAGGAAAGGTGCGAATAAGGCAACCAACCCCAGACTTGCGAACAAAAGCCCGGGGCCGGAGACGACTGATTTGATCCTGTTAGGCATAACTCGCGCAGTTAGTTCAGAACACCGATCTTGGTCAGATAGTCTTTTGCAACCGAAGCTGCTGGTTCGCCGCCAACTTGGATGCGACCGTTAAGCTCCTGTAAGGTGGCCAGATCCAGACCTGCAAATATCGGGTTCAAGACTGTAGCAATTTCCGGGTACTGCTTTGATACTGCGGCGCGAATAACCGGAGCTGGTTCGTAGACTGGCTGCACGCCCTTATCATCGGTCATAACAACAAGGCCTGTTGCAGCTACTCCGCCATCTGTGCCGTATGCCATAGCTGCATTGACGCCAGACGTACCACGAGCTGCTGCCTGTATCGTCGCGGCGGTGTCTCCACCTGAAAGAACAACGGTCTGGTCTGGAGAAAGCTTAAAGCCATAGGTTTCCTGCATCGCGGGAAGAACTGCCGGAGAGGAAACGAATTCTGTCGAGGCGGCCAGTTTCACATCACCGCCGTTTGCAACCCAGGCGCCGAAGTCAGACATAGTGGCAAGGTTGTTCTGAGAGGCCAATGCTCCTGTTACAGCGATAGCCCAGGTGTTGTTGGCTGGCGCGGGTTGAAGCCATACCAAGCCGTTCTTCTCACCATCCAGCTCAGCTGCACGGGCGTACCCGGCTTTGGCATCTTTCCAGACTTCGCTGTCCGCCTCATTGTGGAAATAGGCTGCATTGCCCGTATATTCAGGATAGATGTCGATTTGGTCAGCAAGCTGCGCTTCGCGAACCACTTGCGTACCGCCAAGTTGCAGGCGGCGTTCTACTGGCAAACCCGCGTCTTCTAACGCAAGTGCAATAACGTTTCCGAGGAGACCGCCTTCAGTATCAATTTTGGAAGAAACGACAATTTCAGCATGAGCTGCAACTGTTAAGGCTCCGGTCATGCCGATCGCAGCAAGAATACGATTAAGTGTCATGCGAAGTATGCTCCTCAAAGCTCTCTATTTTTCAGCACTGCATTGTGAAATTTCTATTATGGGAAGAATGTGGCAGCCCTAAAAGGGCTATTGTCCCAAACTTGCGAGCTTAGTACGGAATCGATTTCGCCAAATCTGTCGAATATCATCTGAGATTTTCCCTCACTCGACTTCCCCCTCAGCTTCGAACACTCTTATAAAAACCATAAGTAATCCAGAGTTGTACCGAAGGCACCGCTCATATAGGTCGCCGCCTGTTCCCTCGCAACCCGCCTCTGGTCTCAAAACCAAACTTTATCCAGCGTTCATTCTGTCCCTCAATTCCCAAGGATATGCCCAGAGGAGTTCTGGCTGCAAGGTTTTGTTGAAATTGACGTTGTCAGAGATCAACAGTGATTTTGACGGATTTGTTTTTGGAAAGATCAATCCAATACATGAACTCAATTTTGGCCGTTATAGTGAGCAAGTTAAGAATTCATCTTGTTTGGAAGCAGTCCTGAAACCAAGGGACGCAATACACGTCCCGAGCGTGAGCAATAGCTGGTACCTCTGTCAGGCATGTTTGGAACTTTTAAACAAGAGCATACTGTCTTTACCTATTTCTGATCTTTTAGAGATCACTGGAGTAATCTGGAGCCTTGCAACGCAGTTTTGATCAAACCTACGTCAGGCGTGAGTTGCAATGAAACATCAGTTCGTGATGATGTTTACAGGCCGTTTTTCGACCATTCTGATTACTCGCTCAGCTCTTTTAAAAAGAGCAAAGGAATACCTGAAGTTCTAAAGCCAAGCGTTGACTGAACAGGAGATCCCATGCCTGACTCTCACCCCCCGATGAAAGCTTCTGATCGTCTTGTAGCTGCACTGGAAGCGGAAGGTGTTGAATACGTCTTTGCTGTTCCTGGTGAGGAAAATCTTGACGTTCTTGAATCCCTTCGCACCTCCTCAATTGAATTGGTGCTGAACCGACACGAGCAAGGTGCAGCCTTTATGGCCGCCACTTATGGGCGCCTGACAGGCAAAGCCGGCGTCTGCATGGCGACGCTTGGCCCCGGAGCCACCAACTTTGCCACCCCGGCGGCCTATGCTTTTTTGGGCGGGATGCCTATGATTATGATCACAGGCCAAAAGCCAATCAAGAAATCAAAGCAAGGCCAGTTTCAGATCATCGACATTGTTAGTTTGTTTGAACCGATCAGCAAGATGTCGAAGGCGATTGTGAATGGCAACACTATCCCTGCTCTTGTTCGCGAAGCTTTTCGTGTGGCTGAGGAAGAACGCCCGGGTACTGTCCTTTTAGAGCTGCCAGAAGACATCGCCATAGAAGAGACAGATGAGCCTTTGCTGCAGCCCCACCCACGCTACTATGCCATCGCGGGCGATACTGTGCTGAATGAAGCTGCAGACATGATCCGTAACGCCAAAATGCCCTTATTGCTTTTAGGCGCTGGAGCTAACAGAAAGGACGCTCATGCTGCCTTAAGCAGTTTTGCTGAGAAGACGCAGATCCCGTTTTTTAACACTCAGATGGGTAAGGGCGTTATTGATGAACGTTCTGATCTGTTCCTCGGCACGGCTGCATTGTCGGAAGGTGATTACCTACATTGCGCTATTGCACGAGCTGATTTGATCATCAATGTTGGACATGACGTTGTTGAGAAACCGCCGTTCCTGATGGAACCTGGGGGGACCGAGGTTATTCATCTGAACTATAAAGCAGCTCAGGTCGACCAAGTGTATTTTCCTCAGGTCGAGGTGGTTGGGGATCTTGCTCGTTCGGTTACTCGCCTTGGCGAGATCCTGGGTGGCCCGCTTGACTTTGATCGTAGTTACTTTCAACGCATCAAGAAAGAGACGGACCTTCACACATCTGAAGGTGGCGATGTTGCCCGTTATCCTGTGATCCCACAAAGAGTCGTCGCTGACACGCGCAGAGTGATGGGTGATGAGGATATTATCGCACTCGACAACGGCATCTATAAAATCTGGTATGCGCGCAACTACAAAGCTCATAGGCCTAACACCGTGCTTTTGGACAATGCACTTGCGACGATGGGCGCTGGTCTGCCTTCAGCTATGATGGCAGCGAAACGTTATCCAGATCGCCGCGTTATGGCGATTTGCGGTGATGGCGGGTTTATGATGAACAGTCAGGAGCTGGAAACGGCTGTTCGATTGAAACTCAACTTGGTGGTTACGGTGCTGGATGACAGCTCTTACGGTATGATCCGTTGGAAGCAAGCGCATGCAGGCTTTGAAGATTGGGGCTTGCAGTTTAGCAATCCAAATTTTGTAGATTATGCCAACAGCTACGGGGCTACTGGCCACAGGATTACCCGCACAGAAGACCTGCTGCCCACTTTTGAAGCTGCCTTTAGCGCAGGCGGGGTGCATCTGGTTGATGTTCCGGTTGATTACAGCGAAAATCAACGGGTTCTGATAGATGAGCTTGCAGCCAAGGTGTGCCTGATATGAGCAGTACACTAGACGTTGTGAACCCTTACAGTCTGGAGGTTATCGGCAGTGCCGAGACCAGCGAATGGGATCAGGTCGACGGGATGCTGGCGACAGCACACCGCCTCTTTCGTCAGCGTGATAGCTGGCTCCCAGCCTATCAACGGATCGAGATCCTGAAGAAAACCGCACGGCTCATGGAGGCGCGTTTTGAAGAATTAGCGTTCCAGATCGCCAATGAGGGCGGTAAGCCGTTGGTTGATGCTCGTGTTGAGGTTATGCGCGCTATTGATGGTGTGGAACTTTGTGTGCATGAGGTTGGCCAAATGACTGGCCGCGAAATTCCGATGGATCTGACGGAAGCCGGGTCAGGCCGCCTCGCCTTCACCCAGCGTGAGCCGATCGGCGTGGTCGTGGCTGCAAGTGCTTTCAACCACCCACTTAACCTGATTGTCCATCAGGTGGCACCGGCTGTGGCCACGGGCTGTCCGGTTATCATCAAGCCTGCTCCAGACACGCCGCTGTCCTGCTTAGATTTTGTAGGTATGTTGCATGAGGCAGGATTGCCACCAGAGTGGTGCCGTGCGGTGGTCTGCAACAATGAAGTGGCTGAGCAGATGATTACTGACCCAAGGGTTGGGTTCTTCTCGTTTATCGGGTCAGCACGTGTTGGCTGGATGCTTCGCTCAAAACTGACACCGGGTGCGCGCTGTGCTTTGGAGCATGGTGGAGCGGCTCCCGTAATTGTCGGTGAAGATGCAGATATTGACGAGATGATCCCTCTTCTAGCCAAGGGCGGCCTTTATCACTCTGGTCAGGTCTGTGTTTCCGTTCAGCGCGTGTTTGCTCCCCCTTCTAAAGCGCAGGAGATCGCGCAAAAACTGGCAGCGGCTGCCAAACTGCTGAAAGTGGGTGATGCCACTGATGCAACGACGGACTGCGGTCCGCTGATCCGGCCCGGAGAAGTTGATCGGGTGGAGGAATGGGTAAGCGAGGCTATCGATGGAGGAGCCGAGCTGCTGGCAGGTGGGAAGCGACTTGGACCGACTACCTATGTGCCTACCGTCTTGCTAAATCCGCCCGCCAATGCCCGCGTTTCGCAACTGGAAATCTTTGGTCCGGTGATTTGTGTTTACAGCATCGATAGTATTGCAGAGGCTATTGAGACTGCAAACAGCCTGCCCTTTGCGTTTCAGGCCGCTGTTTTCACTCAAAGCTTAGAGACAGCGTTCCAAGCCATCCAGCGTCTCGATGCCACAGCCGTCATGGTCAACGACCATACCGCCTTTCGTGTGGACTGGATGCCGTTTGCTGGTCGTCGCCAGTCTGGCTACAACACCGGAGGTATCGGCTACACCATGCACGACATGACACAAGACAAAATGGCAGTCATCCGGCTTTGATGTTCCCTACAGAGTTGAACTGAGCATTTCAAAGCCCAGTCGCGATCAGATATCTCGTTTTATGCTGTTTTGAGCTGGGCTCTCAGGCGAAACCGCTGAGTTTGACAGCGCTGCTTTACAGCTCAGCACGAGCACTCTTAACTTAAATCCACAAGCCTTTGAAATTAAAAAAGAATACGTACTTTCAGGTGCGACATAAAAGCTATTGCCTCCTAGTGAAGGCAGGAGTAAATGCTCGGCCCCAGCTTTGGTCATTCGAAGCATATATATTTGTTTTGCTTAGAAGCATCCTGAGTTGGACACATTGTTTTAAGAGGCCGTCTACACAACTGAGATAGCTTTGCTTTGAAAAATGCAGTCCTCGTCACTCGTGCGTCCTTTTTTTGCATTTTTCGGCGCTTGTTGAAGCACGTGATGAGAATAAAGCACAAGTTTAATCCTCCTGTTTTTATCAGCTCCATATCGCTGATTTTTCTGCTCCTGATTACAGCAGTCATCTGGCCGGAAGGCTCTCAGAGGTTTTACAGCAACATTCAGGATTGGATCGAAACAAACACTGGTTGGCTCTATATTCTGGCAGTTGCGATTTTTCTGCTGTTCATCCTTTTCATCATGGTGAGTCGGTTTGGTGATATCAAACTGGGACCTGACCATGCTGAGCCCGATTATGCCTACAAAAGCTGGTTCGCCATGCTGTTTTCAGCAGGCATGGGCATTGGACTGGTTTTCTTCGGTGTCGCAGAGCCGATCATGCATTTCATGTCTCCACCAGACATGGAAGGGCAGACTATTGAGGCTGCTCGTGAGGCAATGAAGATCACCATGTTCCACTGGGGTCTGCATGCCTGGGCAATCTATGGTGTGGTGGCTCTCTCATTGGCGTATTTCACCTACCGCCACCAATTGCCTTTGTTGCCGCGGTCTGCGCTCTATCCGCTGATTGGTGAGAAGATCTATGGTCCAATCGGTCATGCGGTTGATACATTTGCAGTACTGGGCACTTTGTTCGGTGTGTCCACCTCGCTTGGTTATGGTGCTTTTCAGGTGAATGCTGGTCTGAACTACCTGTTTGATGTGCCAGTATCGACAACCTCTCAGATTGTTCTGATTGTGCTTATCTCCAGTATGGCAACGGCTTCGGTCTTTTCCGGCTTGGACCGCGGCGTTAAGCGTCTTTCTGAAACCAACCTCATTTTGGCCGTTTGCATCATGTTGCTGGTCTTGATTGTTGGACCAACCGTGACCCTGCTTCAAACTGCTGTGCAAAATGCCGGTGCCTATATGGGCGACTTGATCCATAAGACTTTCAACCTTTACGCCTATGACCGAAAAGATGACTGGCTGGGTGGTTGGACGCTGCTCTATTGGGGCTGGTGGATTTCGTGGTCGCCTTTTGTGGGCACTTTTATCGCACGTGTTTCGCGTGGTCGGTCCATTCGCGAGTTTCTCGTTGGACTATTGTTTGTGCCGACAGGATTCAGTCTGATCTGGTTCACAATCTTTGGCAACACAGGTATCGATCTGATCCTCCATGGCGGAGCTGATAACCTTGCAGAAGCAGTTTCGACTGACGTGTCTCTGGCTCTGTTCAAATTTTTTGAATACATGCCATTTTCATCAGTGCTCTCCATGCTAGGCGTTGTGCTGGTGGTAGTCTTCTTTGTTACCTCTTCCGACTCCGGTTCCTTGGTCATCGACAGTTTAACCTCCGGCGGTGACATCAACTCTCCTGTCTGGCAGCGCGTTTTTTGGGCTGTGCTACAGGGGGCTGTTGCAATTGTGCTGTTATCGGCAGGTGGGCTTGGGGCATTGCAAACTGCAACAATTGCCAGTGCGCTGCCCTTCCTCATTGTTATGCTGCTGATGTGCTTTGGCCTTTACAAAGCCTTGCAGGATGATGCTTTGCGCACCAAAAACCTGCAAATGCACCACACCACAGTGCAGTACACAAAAAGCACCGTGGATTGGAGGCAGCGCATCGGAACATTGACTGAAAACGCGACCTTAAAAGACGCACGACATTTTATGGGTACTATTGGCAAGCCTGCTCTGGAAAAGGTGCAGGCGGAATTTGAGACACGCGGCTTCAAAGCCACACTGACCGGTACTAAGAACTATCGTTTGACCATCGAGCAGTCTGAAGAAACGGTCTTTGTGTATGGCCTGCGAAAGCGCTACTTCACAACCGCTTTGGCAATCGGTCCAGGTCACCTCATTGACGAAGATGAAAATGAGGACGAGACCGAAGAAGAAGGCACCAACTACTACCGCGTCGAGGTGTTCCTTGCCCAAGGCGGTCAGGAGTACGACGTACTCGGCTATACCGAGGAACAGTTGATAGCCGACGTCGTCACACAATACGAACGCTTCATGCAGTATCTGCACTTGTCACAATCCGAGTTGCTTTGAGCTCAAGAGACCGTCTTCAAGACATAACCTTGAAGACGGTCTCTTGAGTGCTTGGCAGGCTTCGCTGCTATGGCTCCAGCGAATAATTTCTCTCCTGGGACCATTTTGGTAACGCTGCCTCATTACTCAGCTTCCGATAGGTAAACATTTTCATCACACCTCTGTGAGCTATGCCTATCGGCACAATCACCTATTGCAACCTGTTCTAATGTTTTGCGCAGACATAAGGCCGTGGACGGCGGCAAGGCATAGGGCGGAAAACTATGGTTGGTACGAGCGAAGTATCGAAACTCGTCACGGAAGTGAGTGACTTATTCGTTGATGCATCCGTGTTTGCGGATCCGGCACGTGACAGTTGGCTGTTTCAGTTCACGTCAGGTTTGGACGTGATTGCGACACTGGAAGAAGACAGGCATGCCCTCGCCATCAGTGCGGAGTTAGGGAGTTTGCCAGAAGAAAACCGGATTGATCTGCTGGAGTACTTTTTAAAGGTCAATCAGTCTTGGGCAGGCACTGGTAGCCTGCGGTTTGCAATGCTGGCAGGCACAGACAAGACCATCACGCTCCTCTGGGATATTCCGATGAATGGGTTGGCTCGCCACGACCTTTTTGCTGCCCTTTCTGAGTTTGTAGAACGCGCGCAGGGTTGGCGGGAGCTTTTGAAAGCTGGTGTTCTCCTCACACAAGAGAACACAACAGAAATCCCCCAAAACTCCCTAAAAGTCTGATCCCCATAAGAACGAGGGCTTCCCCATGACCATCCCGCAAGTGACTTCTGCGACACCAACAATTGCTCCTGCCAACATCCCAACACAGGCTGACACAACAAGCAGTCCGGCTCAGAGTTCTCCTCATCCGGCGTTGCACTCCCATCAACAAAAAGCAGTTGAAACGCAATCCGCTGTTAAAGATCAACTCGCAACGACGCAAGGAAACACTGGTGCTGATAAGTCACCGTATGATCTGATTTGTGTCGGGCGAGGCACATCAGCTGCAGCCTACCTCACCAGCCTGAAACGGTGTGATTGCTCTATTGTTGCGGACAGCAGTAAGAACAACGTGCTTGTGGTTGGCAAGAATGATCCATGGGCTGGTGCACGAGGTTATGAAAAAGGCCATTACACGCAGTGCATCAACCAAGCACAACAGCTTGTAAACCCTGGCGATGAACCGATTGCATCCTCCTGTCTGGACCCGGTTGACAGAAAGGAATGGTCTCAGCTCAATGCACAACGCATTGATCAGGTCTCTGGTGGGAACATCCTTGACGCCGAAGTCCGTCAGATCAGCCGAGACAGCGAAACCGGCCTCTATAAGGTACAGACCGATGCAGATAGCGAGCCGCTTCTGGCCAAGAAGGTCATCTTGGCAACTGGAGCTGGCATTGAACGATCAGACTACGAGTATCATCACGTGCCCCCAGAGGTCGCTGACTTCAGAAAGTCAGGCCATCCAAATGCAGCCAACTGTTTGGATCTGGATCAGTTCCAGCGCAATGAAGCTGGAACGCGGGATTTGACGGGATGTGTTGTGGCTGTCATGGGCCCCAATGCGGGTACAGACGCGATCATGGAACTTTCAACACGCGGTGTTGATAAGGAAAACATCTTCTGGATGATGCAGCCTCATCAAAAGCCGGGAGTTGCACTGACATGGGATGTCAGTTCAGTTGGTATTGAAGCCACCTTTACCGCGCAGGAAGCAGGCAATGACCGCTCAGATGGCGGCACTGTGTTCCGCTATCAGCAGATCAACAATGTCTCTGCTGGCGAAAACCGGCCATTGACCATCAGCACAGATGGTGGGGATTTTGAAGCAGACTACCTCGTATACGCGGTTGGTCAGCGTGGTGGCGGCACCAGCAGAACGGAAGTGGTCGACGGGACAGCTAAGAAAGTGCCTATCCTTGAGAAGCAGCTGGCTTCACAACTGCAGCCTGTTTACGACGTCAACCAACGCTTCAGTGATCTGTCTTCCGGCGGAGCGTGGCAGCACGTCGTGGGGCTGGAAGTTGCTGGCACAACAAAGACAGAAGGTCTGGAAGTGGTTGGCGCTGCAGCCATGCAATCCAGCCGCGGGGTTCAACATAACTATCTTGACGCAGATTTCAGTGAACAGCTGGGGGCCGTCCTTGAGAACAATCCCGAGTTCCGTTCCTTGGCCACCGAATACTTCCCGGAGCTCTTGGATGCAAAGCCATTTGAGCAGCTTTTGAAGCCGGGATCTGGTCTAAAACAGCCGGGCGAATATGATGGTTCGAAGGCAGCACTGTTAAGTGCGCTTAAAGCAAATGATGCTGAGCAATCTCTGAGTGACGTGAATGGGCTGCTGCATACTTTTGATCTGCGGACCAAAGCGGCAAACGATCTGGGTGGCACAGCAAAACCGATCCGCGTTTCTGAGCTGCTGGCTCAAGGTTTGAGCCGTACACAACCCGCAACCGTTGCAGATCCACGCCTGATTGGTGGTGCTCAGCTGAACATTGCGGCCCAAACGGAAAGCTTCAAACCGCAGCAGATCACAACACCGGGCGGTATCAATTTCAACGAAGACCAGCAGACCATTGCTTTGTACGTTGCGCAAAACTATCCGGACATTCCAGCAGACAAAGCCAACGAATTCGTCGCGAACGTGATCGCACAACGCACAGATGGCAACCACTTACGCGGTTTCACACCAGAAGAACGTGCGCAGTTTGAAACTGAGTTGCAGGCGCTTTCTGAGTAAGGCCTGAGTTCATCAAACCGCTGATTGCTCGCTCACAGTCTATTTGATGCAGACGTGTCCGTACAAGTCAGCATGTTCATTTCAATCAAGTCGGGGCAAGGATGAGTATCTTCCGCAAGCGAAGGTCTCGTCAGTCCTGCAGGTTCTGAGAAGAAACCAACATGCCAGTCACACTTGCAACATCAACACCACAGATACAAGAAAACCTACAAAATACAGTGACTTCAAACCCCGCCGATAAGAGCATAAAGCTTCCAGATTATCAGGAACGGCGTTTAAATGATGTCGGAATAACGGTCAAATACAACGCAGGACTCTCAAGCCAGAAAGTAGAGAGCTCCTTAAAGGCTGTATCGATACACCGTGTAGTCAACAATGAAGTTGCTGTCACAACCAATGCTCTTCATAGCATCATCCCACCGGGAAGTGATGTGGTTATTAATCGAAGTGCCCCTCACATTACTCCAGCCTCTCCGTCACAAACGATCGTGGGCACTCACCAGAGTATCCTGGAGACGAAAACATCATTGTCTTCACTCCCAGATAGCGCCTTTTCCGTCATAGAAGGTACATGGCATGATGCAAACACAGTCAGCATCGCCGCACCTGGAAACGTGTTTGGTGCATCTGGATGTCTTTCCTGCACAGATGTCTTACTGGAAATTCCGATGGTAACGGAGTTATCACCTGCATTCGAAGATGTAACCCAAGCGTTTGGCGTGAAAATCTTTGATCAAAGTGAAACCGTTCCAGTGAAGTTCGACAAATGTGATCTCAACGTCGTTGAATATCAAATTACACCGGCCAATCACCGATATTCTCTCGAAGAAGCCAATGGATTTTTCGTCGAAAGACATGAGTTCCCTCATATCTTTATGGCATCGTCAGATCAGGACGAGATCGTTATTACCGTGGGCAAACAGATTGAAGACGATCAATTCGCGCTGGCGAATATTAAAGTTCCGGATGGCAAAGCTATTATGCTTCCGGGAGGCACCATTCACACAGACAGTTTGTCTCGAGGAAACATCGTAATCATGCTCACCGAATGTGTGGGGGCGGATACAGTTCTCATGCACGACAAAGACAGCCAACCCATCACATTGCGTGTCGACAGCTCAGAACGCATCGGTCTCGCTGAGTGGCATCTGTAAAAAGGCTGCAATGCCATTTGATTGGAGAATTTCTCTCAAATGACATTTTCCTATGCACTTGATCTCCAGATCTTAGAAATCAGGTGCGTAGAACAAACTCTTTGTAAGTGAGCTATTACTTCGTAGCCAAGTCAATACAAGCGATCTCCCTAGTCGGTTTGATCCTTTACCATTTAAATTACAGTCTCAAATTTTCTGCACTAAGAACTGAGAATTTTTGGCATTTCGAACCTGTGCTACAGCTACCACCTGTTTTTTGCTGCGTCAGGTAAGCTGGAAAATGATCAATTTCGATGCTCTCAGAGACTCCAATACTCGTACAACTCCTTTTCAGTATCTGGTGGGGGAAAAAGTACTGACCAAAGAGCAAGCTGCTGATGTTCGCCGTGATTATCCCGACATTAAACAGACTGGGTATCTCCCCTTGTCTAAACTTGAAACGACTGGTGCATTCAAGCAACTTGTAGATGATCTTTATAAACCTGAACTGGCTGAAATTCTTTCGGAAAGGCTCAGTTTGGATCTAATGGACAAGCCGCGGATGATCACAGTGCGACGTTTGTCCAAACACGGTGATGGCCGTATTCACAACGATTCCAAATCCAAGATCTGCACCATGCTCATCTATCTCAATGAAGACTGGGATGATGCCGCCGGAGGTGCCATTCGTGCGCTCAATGGAGACACCGATATGGGCGATTATGCGGAGGAAGTCTCTCCGCTTGCCGGGAACGTGTTTGCATTCAAACGCTCAGAAACAAGCTGGCACGGCCATCCATCTTTCAAAGGCGAGCGCTATGTGGTGCAAGTAACGTTTCTCATCTCTGAAGAGGAATTAGCACGGAAAGAGAAACGCGGCGGTTTTCAGACAAAGATTAAGAGACTATTTCGTTTTAATTAGCCGTGTTCAGAGTCTGGCAAGCGTTTCTCCTACAAGTTAAGCTCTATTAATCAGCGAGTTTCAGGTCCTTTTTCCAAAATACTGGCATCCCCGTTGATTGTTGAAACAACCGCCGTCTTTTTGCCGGCAGCTCCAAAGGACTTGATGTCCGCAACGGTTGTTTGCCAATCTCCATGACCGAATGGCGTGTAGTTGATCATGATGTCTTCATCAGCAACGCCTTTGGACTTTAGATAGGCTTCGAGGATTTTCTTGGTTGTGCGTGGGTAAACATAATCGGTTCCAGCCAGAACCCAACGCTCGGCTTCTTCGTTTTCGAGAAGGTAGTCAACTGCCGGGATCGCTTGCTGGTTTGGTGCTGCACCGGTGTAAAATACGTTGCGCTGGCTTTCTTCTCCTTCATACTGCACTGGATAGAACAGGATACCGTTCAATTCTTCAAAAACAGGGAGAACTGACTTGCGAGAAACTGATGTCCAATTACCAAAGACCGCTGAAACTTCATAAACTTCCAGCAGTTCACGTGCCTTTTCTGCAAACAGTGGCCAGTTTGATGCGGGGTCAACGACAACAGGCTCTAACTTCTTGCCCTGCAGCCCGCCTTTCGCGTTTTGCTCATCAATGAGCATCAGCATGACATCTTTTAGAGTGGTTTCAGAAATGGCCATGGTGCCGGACAGAGAATGAAGAATACCAACCTTGATCGTGTCTTCAGCCTGAGCTGCACTACTTAAAACAGTAGATGCCAAAAATACTGCACTTGTTGCTGAAATAATTTTTTCTGAAACGAACTATTCCCAACTCCAGTTGCTTGAGTGAAAGCGTCACTGATTGTTTCAGCGTGCTCTACGACTTCGAAACGTTTAAGTCAGCATTGTATTTTTGGGTTATTATTTATGCGCCCCTGGATTTTGATCGAAGTTTAATCACAACAACGTATCGAAGGATTTAACAGGCAGGATGGAGGCACTTTTGTTGATTTCTTGTTTACAGAGAAACGTGGAGCTGACAAAACTTGGAGCTAGGTTCAAACTGCATATTTCATTGAGGCCATGATTTACATCTTCATCATTTTTGGGGCTGCATTCGGACTGATTGCTGTTCCTCTAGGGTTTTTCATCGGCCTTCAAGTTTCGCCAGTACTTGCGAATATTCTTCTGTTCCCTTTTATTACGGCCAGTAGGCTGTTGGATGTACCTCTTGGAGAAATGTCCAGCCTACTGCGCATTAGCCTCACAGTGCTGTCGGCAGTGGTCTGGGCTGGGTTGTTTGGCTTTGTTGGTTCGTTGCTCCCGAAGAAGCCTTCTTAAGCGATTAAAGAATTACGATATGCGCTTGCGGTCAGACCAGTGTGTTTCTGGAACACCTTATTAAAGTGAGATGCGTCAAAGAAGCCGGACCTGATGGCGACATCTGTGATGGTTGCCTCTGTTTCTCCCAGTAAGCGTTTGGCTTCTTCTACCCGAATATGACTGAGCGCTTCTGCCGGAGATTTGCCAAGGTCAGCCTTAAACTTCATTTCAAGGCTGCGGCGTCCAACACCCAACATCTTGCAGAGTTGCTCAATACTGCGCAGGTTCTCAGTTTCTTGCTGCATCATCAGCACTGCTCTTTGAACCAAATTATCTTTTGCTTTGAGCG
Organism: Pseudovibrio sp. Ad26; assembly: GCF_001623285.1. NCBI lineage: Bacteria > Pseudomonadati > Pseudomonadota > Alphaproteobacteria > Hyphomicrobiales > Stappiaceae > Pseudovibrio > Pseudovibrio sp. Ad26. The sequence goes on along the minus strand of NZ_LMCE01000061.1, from coordinate 229,673 downwards.
ATGTAGGCAGAAACGGCTGGGCTTTGCTATCGTCCTGAGCTTCATCAACCATCAGAATATGAAGGCTCTTGCGGGCTTGCCGCAGTCCGACATGACGCTCAACCAGATGAGCTGCGACATGCACTGCACTTGTGCCTCCTGAGCAGGAAATACGATCCCGGTCGACGACAAAAATGCGATCAGAGACTGGCTCCAGTCCGTCAAATTGCTCCAGGAAATCCGTCCGGTGAAACCAGCTCACACAACATTTGTATCCGTTCATTAATCCGGCACGATGCAAGATAAAGCTGCCAGTACACAGGCCTATCAATGGGACATCATTCGCTACAGCGGATTTCAAATACTCAACATAGCGTCGATCAAGGCGTTCAATGTGATCGATCAAACCTCCAACAACCACCAGGTAATCAAAATGAGCTGGGTCGATCAAGTTGGTATCAGGATGGATGCGGACACCACAACTGGCTCGGATGGGTTCCATATCAGGCGCGATGACACTCCAACTGCATAGGATTGGTCTGCTGCTGTCTCCTTCATCGGCAGAAAGGCGCAACACATCAATGAAGCTGGCGAAGGCAGACAATGTGAACCGGTTGGCCAGAATGAAGCCAACATTGAGCGCAGGACGAGATTGCCGATTGCTCCGTGTTACGTTCTCCACCTATATCTCCTGCGCAAAAATACCTCATAATATTCGCAAGGGTACCATACACAATTTTACATAGTGGGCAAACTCTCTTGAATTCCAAGGAGGTAGCCTTGTCAAAATTTTCCGCAATGACGCTCCTGAAAGGAGCGCTCACAGGCTATAAAAACGTTGAGCCGCAATGGCCTGACGCTGAGTTGAAAAGCGAATACGACGTCATCATCGTGGGTGCCGGTGGGCATGGCCTTGGGGCCGCCTACTATCTGGCAAAAGAACATGGCATCACCAATGTTGCGGTGATTGACAAGGGATGGCTTGGCGGCGGCAACACTGGCCGAAACACGACCATTATTCGCTCGAACTACCTTTATGATGAAAGTGCGCGCCTTTATGACCATGCCGTAGACCTATGGGATGGACTTAGTCAGGACCTGAATTACAACGTCATGTTCTCGCAGCGCGGTGTGATGATGTTGGCGCACAATGTTCATGATGTGCAGAGCTTCAAACGCCATATTCACTCCAATCGTTTGAACGGCGTTGATAATGTCTGGCTCACTCCTGAACAGGTCAAAGAAAAGTGTCCGCCCCTCAATATCGCAGCCAATGCTCGTTATCCTGTGATGGGAGCCGCATTTCAGCAACGTGGCGGCACCGCACGACACGACGCCGTAGCGTGGGGTTATGCACGCGCTGCTGCTGCACGAGGCGTTGATATTATTCAGAACTGTCCGGTTCTATCGATTGAACGAGGACCAGACGGATCTGTTACAGGCCTTCAAACTGAACGCGGTTTTGTGAAGGCTAAAAAGATCGCAGTCTCTGCAGCTGGCGGAACATCTGTGGTGATGGATACTGCCGGTGTGCGCTTGCCCTTGGAAAGTTACCCTCTTCAGGCACTTGTCTCTGAACCTGTCAAACCGATCTTTCCTCAAGTGGTGATGTCCAACAGTGTGCACGCCTACATCAGTCAGTCTGATAAAGGGGAACTGGTGATTGGTTCTGGAACAGATCAGTACGTTTCTTATTCTCAACGCGGTGGGTTGCCGCTGATTGAGCATACACTGGCAGCCATTTGCGAAGTGTTCCCCATTTTCCGCCGCATGCGCATGCTGCGCAAGTGGGGTGGAGTGGTTGATGTTACGCCTGACCGCTCACCAATTCTGGGCAAGACTCCTGTACAAGGCCTCTACCTCAATTGTGGTTGGGGTACAGGCGGCTTCAAAGCGACGCCGGGCTCTGCGCATGTTTTTGCGCACACAATTGCACAAGATGAACCTCATCCTATCAATGCCCCGTTCACGCTCTCGCGTTTTGAAACAGGTCGCTTGATTGACGAAGCAGCAGCTGCTGCCGTGGCGCACTAAGGAGGCGGCCTGATGCTTTTAATCCACTGTCCTTATTGCAAGGAAAAATTGCCTGAGTTGGAATTTGAATATGCCGGTCAAGCACATATTGCACGCCCGGATAACCCAGCTGAGCAAACAGATGCTGAATGGCGTGACTATCTGTTCATTCGCTCCAATGTACGCGGTGATCATGCTGAGCAATGGCGACACTCACACGGGTGCGGGCGTTATTTCAACGCTCTGCGGAACACTGTAAGCGATAAATTCATCGCCACCTATGAGATTGGACAGGCCTGCCCGACTAACCACGCAGAAAGTGAAGAGAACAATGAACAACTGGAGAGTTGACGGCAAAGGCCGCATCAATCGAGACAAGCGTGTTCGCTTCACTTTTGATGGTGTTTCTTATCAAGGATATGAAGGCGATACGGTCACTTCAGCCCTGCTTGCCAATGGCGTTCATCTGATGGGGCGCTCATTTAAATACCATCGTCCCCGCGGTCCTGTGACAGCTGGGTCAGAAGAACCCAACGCGTTGATTGGAACGTCTCGCTCCGGTGCAGGCCGTTTTGAACCAAACACGCGTGCTACCGTTCAGGAGCTTTACGAAGGGCTGACCACTGTCAGTCAGAACAAATGGCCGAGCTTGAATTTCGACATAGGTGCGGTCAACGATAAGCTGCATAAGCTGTTTGCTGCTGGTTTTTATTATAAGACCTTCATGTGGCCTAAGAGCTTCTGGGACAAGGTTTATGAACCAGTTATCCGCGCTTCAGCAGGACTGGGTGTTTCCCCAACAGAACCGGATGCTGACACCTATGCATCGCGCTATCTGCATACAGAGCTGCTCATTGTTGGTGCTGGGCCAGCTGGGCTTGCAGCTGCTTTAACTGCGGCTCGCAATGGAACTGAAGTGGTCCTCGTAGATGAGAACCGGGAGCTCGGCGGCTCTTTGCTCTCTGAGGCTCCATCCGCCATTGATGGGAATAATACCGAGAGCTGGCTTGCGGAAGTTATTACTGAGCTTGAAACTCGCGACAATGTCCGCGTCATGACCCGCGCAACTGCAATTGGCTACTACCATGAGAACATGGTGGGCGTTGCGGAGAAGCTCACAGATCATATGGCGCATCCGCCTGCGAATGCTCCACGAGAACGGATGTGGCGTATTCGTGCGCAAGAGGTCATTCTTGCTCAAGGTGCGTTGGAACGCCCACTGGTGTTTGATGGCAATGATCGCCCCGGCGTGATGATGGCCGGTGCAGCGCAGACCTATCTCAATCGCTATGGCGTAAAGGTTGGCAATGCTGCTGTTGTGGTTACCTCTCACGATTCAGCATGGTATGTCGCCTTTGATCTCGCTGATGCAGGTGTCAATATCCCAGCGATTGTTGATGTTCGCGCCAGTGTGAATGACTATCTACAGTCAGAAGCTCAAAAACGCGGGATCACCGCCAAAGTGGGTCACAGCGTAACGTCAGTCAGTGGCACAAAACGGGTTTCTGGTGTGAAAATCGGCAGGATCTCTGGCGATCAGCAGGTTACAGACATCTCTTCCATCCCTTGCGATGCCGTTTTGATGAGTGGTGGATGGACGCCATCGCTTCACCTTTTCTCTCATACCAAGGGTAGTTTGCATTGGGACGAAGAGAACGAAGTCTTCTTGCCCGGAGAGAAAACTGAACGCTGTCACATCGCTGGTGGCGGGCGTGGGTTATGGAGCCAACAGGCCGCCTTTGACGATGGTGTGCATGCAGCTCAGCAAGCTTTGATTTCATTGGGGCAGAATGCACCGGGTCTTTCCGTTGATGTTGATGGGGATCGCGCTGGCTCTGGTGTTGTTATGGAAGAGCTGCCAAGCAACAATGACAAGCTGGCACGTCGGGCTTTTGTGGACTTTCAAAATGATGTCACGGCAAAAGATATTCGGCTTGCAGTGCGTGAAGGTATGCTCTCCATTGAGCATGTAAAGCGTTTTACAACCAATGGCATGGCGACCGATCAGGGCAAGATGTCAAACATGAATGGCTTGAAGATCGCTGCTAACGAGCTTGGGCGCCCTACTCCCAAGGTTGGCCTGACCACATTCCGTCCACCTTATACACCGACCACGTTCGGAACGTTTGCGGGCTATCATAAAGACGAGCTGTTTGAGGTAACGCGCAAGACCAACATTGATAGTTGGGCGGAAGAGAACGGTGCTGTATTTGAGCCTGTCTCCTTGTGGCGACGTGCCTGGTATTACCCAAAGGCTGGCGAAGATATGCACGCGGCTGTGGCTCGGGAATGCAGAGAAACCCGCGCTTCTGTTGGTATGTTTGATGCCTCTACTCTCGGTAAGATCGAAGTGGTTGGACCGGATGCTGCTGAGTTTATGAACCGGATGTACACCAATCCATGGACCAAACTGGCTGCGGGTCGGTGTCGCTATGGTTTGCTGCTTGGTGAAGATGGTTTCATTCGTGATGATGGCGTTATCGGGCGTATCAGTGAAGATCGTTTCCATGTGACGACCACGACTGGCGGTGCTGCTCGGGTTTTGACCATGATGGAGCACTTTCTGCAGACTGAATGGCCGGATCTGGATGTGTGGCTCACGTCTACGACGGAGCAATGGTCCACTATTGCGCTGAATGGACCAAATGCTCGTAAGGTATTGGAACCCTTCGTGAAAGGTGCTGTCCTATCTGCTGAAGCCTTCCCGCATATGGCGTTGCGTGAGTGCTCTGTGGGTGGTTTTGAGGCGCGTTTGTTCCGTGTGAGCTTTACTGGTGAGCTGGGTTTTGAAGTGAACGTTCCATCTGAGCATGGGCGAGCGCTTTGGGAGATGCTTTATCAGGAAGGCAAAAAGTATGACATGTGTGTCTATGGCACTGAAACCATGCATGTTTTACGGGCAGAAAAAGGCTTTATCATTGTTGGGCAGGACACTGATGGTACTGTTACGCCAGCAGATGCCGGACTGAGCTGGGCTATTGGCAAGAAGAAGCCTGACTTTGTTGGCAAGCGGTCTTTGACGCGTCCTGACATGCTGTTGCCGAACCGAAAGCAACTGGCTGGTCTTTTGACGGAAGATCCGAGTGTTGTGCTGGAGGAAGGCGCGCAGATTGTTGAGACAGGCGATACTGCAATTCCCGCTAAGATGTTGGGACATGTGACGTCTTCCTACTGGAGTGAAGCATTGGGGCGTTCCATTGCTATGGCCTTGATTGAAGGCGGTTTTGAGCGGAATGGCACCTCAATAGATATTCCAATGCCAGGTCAAACCCATCGTGCAACCATCAGCGGGACCGTGTTTTACGATCCTGATGGTGACCGGATTAAGATGTAAGGGAGTGGCACAAATGGCTTTCAATAGTACAGTCGAAACTCTGCCAGAAATGGGCCGTTTTAGTTTGCGTTGTAAGCGTGAAAACACCGTTGCTATGTCAAAAGCACTCGGATTTGAGCTGCCCTCATCCATCAGTGAGATCGCTCAATCCGGAAACCGGTCCGTGCTCAAGTTGGGGCCGGATGAGTGGATGTTGACCTGCCCGATGGAAGAGCGGTCAGCTATCGAAAGATCTTTTGCAGCGATCTATCCAGATGCAGTTCATAGTCTGACGGATATTTCCAGTCGTGAAGTCAGCATCAGGATTTCAGGACCTGAAGCTGAGGAGTTGCTCACGACGTCCTGTCCACGAGACCTTTCGGAGTTGAAGAGCGGTCGTGGAGTGCGTACCATTTTTGATAGTGTGCAAGTGATCCTGACACGGGAAGACAGGGATCAGTTTCGACTGGATGTCTGGCGATCGTTTGTGCCCCATGTGATGGGGCTGCTGACAGTCGCTGTTGCGGAGTTTGAATGCGGCCTTTAGGGCCGCATTTTTTTCATTCAAAACACCAATCTTAGTCAATGACGCAATGCTTCGATCATTGTCATTTTTCATCCCGCATTTGTGCGTTGTCACCTTACGCGGAGGTTAGGCGACGAAGATGTTTTCAGGCGAAAACCCCTCTGAAACGTTGACTTGGACTGGTGTATTTCACCGTGTGGTTGAGGTCATCTTCAAGTCACAGCGTGTGCATCGCAATGGCGTCGCATTTTTACTGTCAATGTGCCTCAAACTTCCTGCCACCATGAGATTAATTCGAACTAGATTTCCTGATTACTCTGGATTTTCGCGGGCTTGACGCGACGAGACCGTCTGTAAAAAATTTAGAGCACTGTCACACTATAAGAGGGAGGCTTAAAGTGTATCAGTCAGTATTTTCCAATGCTTGTGCAAAATACAAGCCTTGCCACAAATCGACGAACTCTTGGCTCGACTGTGCTGAGCCGTCTTCAGTTCATTCCAACCGTTTTGATAGTGTGTGGCTGAATTCCAATCATGCCTCTTTGGCATTTTCTGAATTCACTTTAACAAATCATTCTAAGCCACTTAATAGTAGTGACAATTCCACTTCAACTCATACAGAGATGATTGACGTTCTATCACCTTGTTCTTCACGATCAGGTCTGACACCTGATCATCTCAGCAACCTGCACCCGTCATCTTCCCAGGCATCATTTTAAGCCGAGGTATCTGAACATGAGCGTTCCGTCTTACATTCAAGATCTTATAGCTCACCGCGAAAAGGGCAAAAGCCTCAACGCCCCCTTCTATAGTGCTCCCGACATTCTTGATCTGGACATGGAAGTTTTCTTTCGCAAACACTGGATTTTCGTCGCTGTTGAACCTCAGCTTCCGGAACCGGGCGATTGCATTACTGTTGAAATCGGAAAGACATCCGTCCTGCTGTTGCGCGGTGATGACATGTATATCCGCGGCTTTCACAATATCTGCCGACATCGTGGTGCTAAGCTCATTGATGAGCCTGAGGCCACAATCGGCAACATTGTTTGCCGGTATCATGGGTGGACCTACAATGAGGATGGTGAACTCATTCTAGCCGAGCATATGGGCAAGGACTTCGATAAGACCTGCCATGGTCTGAAGACCGTTCATGTACGCTCAATTGCAGGTCTCATCTTCATTTGTCTTGCGGAGAACCCTCCGGAAGACATTGAAGAGATGGCGCAGATCATGGAGACCTATATTGCGCCTCATGATATTGCCAACTGTAAGGTGGCCTACACGACTGATCTGATTGAAGAAGGCAACTGGAAGCTGACGCTTGAGAACAACCGTGAGTGTTATCACTGCGAAGGTACTCATCCGCAGCTCACCGTTCCACTCTCCGAGTTCGGTTTTGGCTTTTCGCCTGATGAAATGGATGAGCGGCGGACTGCGGACGTTAACAAATATCTGTCTTTGCTTGAGAGCGAGCACAAGCGCTGGGAGGCTGCCGGGTTGCCATCAGCTGAAGTGGACAAGCTGGCCAATGCCACCAGTTTCCGCTGTATTCGCCTGCCTTTGATGGGCGAAGGCGAGTCCCACACTCTGGACACCAAGATCGCCTGTAAGAAGCTGCTTGGGAACTTCAAGGACGCCAAGCTTGGTGGTTTGAGCTTCTGGCATAATCCTAACTCCTGGCACCATTTCATGAGTGATCACATCGTGACCTTTGCAGCTTTCCCGTTGTCGCCGGATCGTACGCTGGTGCGGACCACCTGGTTGGTGCACAAGGATGCAATTGAGGGCGAGGATTATAACCTCGACAATCTGAAGCAGGTTTGGATGATGACCAACCAGCAGGATGCGGATCTGGTGCGTCTGGCACAGCTTGGCAGTGAAGACCCTGCTTATGAGCAAGGCCCATACTCGGAATACACTGAGCCTCATGTGGAAGCCCTTTGTGAGTGGTATATTGAACGCCACAAAGCGCATATGCCTGCCGGTGATGTTGAAATGGCGGACGCATGACTCAGAACGTAACTTTTGATGACCTGAAGACTGTCACGGACTACGAGGAAGAACACTTCACCGAAGCGACCCGGATCCCCATGTGGGATCCGGAAGTGGATGATGTTCTGGTCTGCCGACAAGTGCGACAGGAAACGCATGATGTAAAGACGTTCCTGTTTTCTGCACGTGAGCCTCGGGTTTTCAGGTTTTATCCCGGCCAGCACATGACCTTTGAACTTCCAGTCGAAGGCATGATTATGCGGAGCTACACAATTTCTGCTTCTGCTGCGCGGCCCTATCGTGTTGAGATCACGGTCAAACGGGTGCCGGGCGGTCCTGGCTCTAACTGGCTTTTGGACAACATGCTGCCAGGCAAGGAAGTGAATGTAACCGGCCCGGCTGGTGAGTTCACCACTGACGCCACGCAGGAAGAAAAACTGCTCTTCATTTCAGCAGGCAGTGGCATTACGCCCATGATGTCGATGACCCGCACGGCCTGTGATCTTGCAGAGCCAACAGATCTGCATTTCATTCATGCCGCACGCACACCTGCGGATATCATCTTTAGACATGAACTGGAGTTGCTGGCTGCACAAAATCCAGCCTTCAAGCTCTCTTTTACGTGCAGCACCACGTCTGGATATAACAGCTGGAGCGGGTTTGAAGGGCGCTTGAGCCTTCAGATGCTGTCTCTCATGTCGCCGGACTTTAAGGACAGAAAGATCCTATGTTGCGGCCCTGCCCGTTTCATGGAAGGCGTGCAAAACATGCTGCAGGAATCTGGCTTTGACATGGCAAATTACCATGAAGAAAGCTTCGACTTTGGCGCTGAGACAGCTGGTACCTTTGAGGACCAGATTGCTGCACCGGAAATCAGTGACCAAACCTATCGGGTCACCTTCACCAAGACCGGACACGTGGTTGAGTGTGGACCGGGCATGACAATCCTTTCTGCGGCCCGTGAAGCTGGCATTCTGCCCATGGCATCGTGTCAACGCGGTATTTGCGGAACATGTAAATCTCAACTCGTTTCGGGTGAAACCGACATGCAACATGGCGGCGGCATTCGAAAACGAGAGATAGATCAGGGTAAAATCTTGATTTGCTGCACAACACCTATGTCAGACATTGAAGTGGACCTTTAGTGTTTGGCACTCCCCCATCCATTGCTTAATGACAAGAAAAAAGTGTATCTAAATCAATAAGAACGATAAGAAGGGTCCAGCCCAAGGATCTCTCCTGACCACAAAATAAACGGTCCAACACAGGAGAAGCTTCATGACTGATTTACGTAGTTCCGACCGGCCTCCGGCGGATACTTTAGATAGTCCATCGGACGAATTGGCAGACTCAGATTACAGTCTTGGCCAAGATAATATTGAAGGAAAATTCGGACCAATTGGTTTTGACATTCACAACCCGGTTTTTGCTATCTCAGCTTTAGCGGTCGTTGGATTTGTCGCCTACACCCTGTTTTTGCCGGATCAGGCAAACTCTGTTTTCAGCCTACTCTTTTCAACTGTCACGAAAAGCTTTGACTGGTTCTTCATTGGCGCTGCCGACATCTTCGTGATCCTCTGCCTCGTTATCGTGGTCAGCCCATATGGCAAGGTGCGCTTGGGCGGGAAGGAAGCCACGCCAGATTTCAGCTACGTAAGCTGGTTCTCCATGCTTTTTGCTGCCGGAATGGGCATCGGGTTGATGTTCTACGGCGTTTCTGAGCCGATCAGCCACTTCGCATCCTCTCTGGGTGGTACGACTGTAGGTGCTGATGGCGTGCGTACAGACTGGTCGCCGCTTGGTGCTGCCGCGACACAGGAAGAAGCGATCCGTCTGGGTATGGCTGCGTCGATCTTCCACTGGGGTCTGCACCCATGGGCGATCTATGCTGTTGTTGGATTGAGCCTTGCGTTCTTCAGCTACAACAGAGGTTTGCCACTCACCATTCGTTCTGCCTTTTATCCGATTTTTGGTGAGCGCGTCTGGGGTTGGCCGGGTCATATCATTGATATTCTCGCCGTTTTTGCAACCTTGTTTGGTCTTGCAACCTCTCTTGGTCTTGGTGCTGTTCAGGCGAACTCTGGGTTCAACAAACTGTTCGGCATGCCAATTGACAGCACGTGGCAGGTCATTCTGATTGCTGCGATTACCGCAATTGCGCTTGTATCTGTTGTGCGTGGTCTGGAAGCCGGTGTGAAGCTGCTTTCTGAGATCAACATGGGACTGGCCGCTTTGCTGGTGCTGTTCGTTGTTATTGCTGGTCCGGGCCTTGTGTTATTGCCAGATGCTCTCAACTATCTTGGCGCTTATTTGCAGTATCTGCCAGCTCTTTCCAGCCCAGTTGGCCGTGAAGACGTCAACTTCATGCAGGGTTGGACCTCGTTCTATTGGGCTTGGTGGATTTCCTGGTCACCATTCGTGGGCATGTTCATCGCGCGTGTGAGCCGTGGACGTACTGTTCGTGAGTTCCTGGTCAGCGTTCTGCTCATCCCTTCTCTGGTTTGCGTGCTTTGGATGTCCATCTTTGGCGGCGCTGCGATCAGCCAGATCGTTAATGACGGTTACACCGCTGTTCAGCAAGCTGCTCTGCCGGTGCAGCTGTTCACAATGCTTGATGCTATGCCGTGGGCAACAATCACAAGCTTTGTCGGTATCATGCTTGTGATCGTTTTCTTCGTCACCTCTTCCGATTCCGGTTCTCTGGTGATTGATACGATCGCGGCTGGCGGCAAAGTGGATGCTCCAGTTCCTCAGCGTGTGTTCTGGTGTCTGTTTGAAGGACTGATTGCGATTGTGCTGCTACTTTCTGCAGGCGGGTTGAAGTCTCTGCAATCCATGGTGATCTCCACGGGATTGCCGTTCACAATCGTCTTGCTCATCATGTGCGTTGCGATTTGGAGAGGACTTGCGAGCGAACCTCGCTAAGTTAGCTGACTAAGCTACCTCAAAATCATAGATGCCGTCGCAGCGCTCACGTTGCGGCGGCATTTTTCTTAGGCAACTTGCTCTTCTGTCACTGGAAGACGGCGCAGGACCTGAGGTGTGCAGCCATAGCGGCGGCGGAACATTCTGCTGAGATGGGACGAGTCGCAGAACCCACAATCAACCGCTATTTGCGCGACAGACTTTTGGCTTTTCTCGATCAGATGACGTGCCAGATCCAGGCGAATGTTGAGAAACGCGACTTGTGGTGACGTTTCCAAAGACAGCCGGAAGTACCGCTCTATCTGGCGTTTGCTCTTACCCATGCGTTGCGCGATTTCCTGAATGGAGATCGGTGTATCGATGTTTTGCTGCATGATGTGCAGGGCGCGCTGGACGATCGGGTTTTGGGTTTTCAGATCAAGCGGGATTCCGGGTTGTGGTTTTTCAGCCTGATGTGCATCATCAATGATCATGATGTGCAGGCTTTTGTTGGCATGGGCGCGGCCAACATGCTTATCAACCAGATAAGCTGCCAGATGGGCGGAACTCACACCACCTGCGCAGGTTAAGCGATCCCTATCCACCACGAAGATCTGATCGGTGACCGGATCAAGTCCGTCAAACTGTTCTTTAAAGTCAGAATGACTGAACCAACTGACACAGCTTTTGTAACCATCCAGCAAGCCAGAGCGATGAAGTAAGAAAGCACCGGTACAGACACCGATAAGCGAGATTCCGGCAGCAGCGGCTTCTTTCAGGAAATTTTGATAGGCCGGGCTGAATTCCGTACTCTCATCAATGAGACCGCCCACCACAACGATGTAGTTGAAGCGTCGCGGATCTCCTAGTCGCTCTTTGGGGTGAACGGAGACGGCGCTGCTGGATGGGATCGGGTCCATGGTGTCTGACAGGACGGTCCAATTGCACAGGATCGGGCGACTTCGGTCCCCCTCATCTGCCGCGAGGCGCAGGACATCAACGAAGTTGGCAAATGCGCAAAGGGTGAAGCGTTTGGCGAGAATGAACCCAACAGAAAGACGGGTCTTCTCCTGCTTGGAAACTGGTTTACGCAAAGCGTTGGTCGGATGCGATAGTGCCTGTGTCATACGAGATGCTTCTCTTTACATTCAGACCGACAAACTGCAATGATTACATTGCCTGTCTGCAGCCTGAGCCCATCCAATCCAGGTCAGTTTTAGCGTGTCTTCAGCGGCGTATTTTTCCAGTTGGTCTGACCATGCTGGCCTGCGTCTTTCTCGAATTTCGTCATCATGCCCAGTCTCCTAACCTGCGTCAGGAGGCCGGATTTATGGGCTTTGGCGACCACGCTTAAGCCCATGCAGTATTTATACTTAATTTGAGTCAGCTTGGCTACGCATTCCATCTGCACTCGCATAAAAATTGATCAGACGTGATGTGTTGATGGATGCTCAATTAAATGTCGTAGGGGTAATCCCTATCTGACGCAAATCTCCTATTTCTGAGCGGAAAACCTCTCCAAATTGATAGTTTGAAGACGCAAAGAGTTCAGCGAAACGCTTTGTTTCATTTGGGATTTTGATTGGGAGAGACCTGTTTCAGTGAGTGATACATCCTTCATCCTTCGCTTCACCTGTGTGGATCAGCCGGGCATTGTCTCGACAGTGACGTCAGCTCTGGCTGCTCGCGGTGCAAATATTGTTGAGGCGAACCAGTTTTGTGATCGCAAGACAAACCAGTTCTTCCTGCGGGTTGCCGTGCGTGTGCCTGAGCACATCGACAAAGCAGCTCTTGAGCTGGCCCTGTCACCCGCCGTTGACCGGTTCAAAATGCGGCTGAAGGTGGAAGATTTCTCACGTCGTCCCAAGGTCATCATCATGGTCTCCAGATTTGACCATGCGCTGCTGCATCTACTTTACCAGATCAAAGTGGGCTGGCTTGACGCCGATGTCGTCGCCATTGTGTCCAACCACGCGGACAGCCAAGGCGTTGCCGACCACGAGGGGATCCCGTTTTATCACTGGCCTATCACCAAGGCGAACAAGCTTGAGCAGGAAGCCAAGCTGAGTGATCTCATTGAAAAAACAAATGCGGAACTGGTTATCCTTGCGCGCTACATGCAGGTGCTGAGCGATGAAATGTCCAGCAAGTTCTTTGGCATGATCATCAACATCCACCATTCATTCCTGCCAAGCTTTAAAGGGGCAAAGCCCTATCATCAGGCTCATGATCGCGGAGTGAAGCTGATTGGTGCGACCGCTCATTATGTGACGCCGGATCTGGATGAAGGTCCGATCATCGAGCAGGAAACTGAACGGGTGACGCATGGCATGACGGCTGAAGATTTTGTGGCCGCAGGCCGGGATATTGAATCCCGCGTTCTTGCACGAGCCGTCAAATTTCATCTGGAGGGCCGCGTCATGCTGAACAACAACAGCACGGTGGTCTTTACCTCCTAGCGGCCACTTCCCCACACCCAACACTGCTCTGCGAACGCACCGAGAATTCATAGAAGTAAAGGATCGAAAACATGTCCGCATTTCCTAACAAAGCGAAAGTTGTGATTGTTGGCGCTGGCGGCATTGTTGGAGCTTCCGTCATCCATCATCTCATTGAAAATGGCTGGGACGACATTGTCGGCATCGATAAATCCGGCATTCCGACAGACATCGGATCGACAGCTCACGCCTCTGATTTCTGTTATGCCACCAGCCACGATCTTTTGACCTGCTGGACCACCATGTACTCCATGGATTTTTACGAGAAGATCGGCCATTACGCCCGTATCGGTGGGTTGGAAGTTGCTCGCCTGGGTGATGATGAGCGCATGGGCGAGCTCAAGCGCCGGGTGGATTCAAGCAAAGCCTTTGGCACCAATGTGAGCATCATCAGCGCCGCTGAAGCCAAAGAGAAATTTCCGCTTTTGGAAGAAGATCAAATCCAGGGAGCCTTGTGGGATCCTGATGCCGGTCTTGTTGTTCCGCGCTCTCAAACTGTTGCTGGCAAGCTTATTGATCAGGGTGAAGCGACCGGGAAGCTCAAGATCTTTGCCAACACATCGGCGCTGGAGCTCATCACAGATAATGGCCGTATCACGGGGGTGAAGACAGAGCGCGGGACCATCCATGCTGAGCATGTTGTGGTGTGTGCTGGCCTTTGGGGGCGCCTTATTGCGGAGATGGCTGGCGAGGATTTGCCTGTTATGCCAGTGGACCATCCCCTCACCTTCTTCGGTCCTTACAATGAGTTTGAAGGCACTGGCGCTGAGATCGGCATGCCTTTGCTGCGCGATCAGGGCAACTCTGCCTATATGCGCGATACGGGTGATCCGAAGAGTACTGAAGGCGGTCAGATTGAATGGGGCTACTATTACGAGGAAAATCCTCGCCTTGTGCATCCGCGTGACATTTTGGAAAAAGAGCAGGCTCGCCTTTCCCCCTCCCAGCGAGATCTGGTGCTTGAGGATGTGATTGAGCCGCTGGAAAAGGCGATGGAATTGACGCCGGTACTGGCTGAGCTCGGGTTCAATGAAAGCCATTCCTTCAACGGACTTTTACAAGCCTCCGTTGACGGTGGTCCCTCCATGGGAGAAAGCCGGAAGCTGCGCGGGCTTTGGTATGCGGTCGGCATCTGGATTAAAGACGGTCCTGGCATGGGCAAGTTGATTGCTGACTGGATGACCTATGGCAAAACCCATGTGGATCATAACTCCGTAGATTTTTCCCGCTTCAACGAGTTCCAGCTCAAGGAACAGTACATCCATGACCGGTGCTGGGAGACTGCGAAGAAGATCTACAATCCGCCTGTTCATCCCCGCGAACCTTTCGCCAATGCCCGTGGCATCCGTCGCTCACCGTTTTATGAGCGGGAAGTTGAGCTTGGGGGCTACTTCATGGAGCTTGGAGGCTGGGAACGTGCCCACGGCTATGCCGCGAATGAGCACTTGCTGAACAAGCATGGCAACCGTGTGCCTGAGCGTGAGAACGAATGGGACAAGCGCCATTTCTGGCGTGTTTCCAATGCTGAACATCTGGAGATGAGTGAGGATTGCGGCATCATCAATCTCTCCCATTTTCACATGACTGACATTTCGGGTCCAGATCACGTTAACCTGATGGAATGGCTGTGTGCAGCCAAAATTGGCGGTGACAAGAATATTGGCAAAGGCATTTACACGCATATGCTGGATGATGATGGCCATGTGCGGGCCGACTTCACCGTGTTCCGTATGGAAGACCGTTGCCGACTTGTGAACGGGGCGGATGCAGGGCCACGAGATCTGGTCTACATGCAGCGTGTGGCCGATGATAATGGCTGGGACGTTTCCATCACAGATGTGAGTGAGGATTACACGACCATTGGTATCTGGGGGCCGAACGCTCGTGAAAACCTGCAGAAGGTCGTTGAGGACCCTGACGCCCTTACACCAGAAAACTTCCCGTTTGCAGCTATTCGCGAGATCACCATTGCTGGCAAAACCGTCTCTGCTTTCCGCATCTCTTATGTGGGTGAGCAAGGGTGGGAACTGCATATGCGCTATGAGGATGGTTTGGCTGTCTGGGATGCTTTGCGCGAGATTGGCGTGATTGCCGTGGGTGTCGAGACCTATGCAAACTCGCGGCGACTGGAGAAGTCATTACGCTTGCAAAATGCGGACCTGCACACGCAGTACAATCTTTTTGAAGCCGATCTCTCCCGGCCAAAGGTGAAGGCCGCAGACTTTCGCGGTAAAGACAAGCATGTGGAGTACCGCGCCCGTGAGGCTCAGCCTGCCATGTTGTGTACGCTGGTAATGACCGACAATACCGATAAAGACGGCGTTGCGCGGTACCCCGTTGGCAACCTGCCTATTATGCATCCGGACACAGGTGAGACGCTCATGGATGAACTGGGACGGCGGTCTTACACAACATCCATCGCCTACGGCCCGAGCATCGGGAAAAACATCGCCCTCGCCTATCTGCCGCAGGAATACTGTGAGGAAGGGAAAAAGCTGGAGGTTTCCTACTTCGATGAAATCTATCCGGTTGAAGTCGCCGGAGTGGGATATGCGCCGCTTTACGATCCTGAGAACCTGAAGCCACGCAGTTAGAGCCTGTTAAGTAGACAAGCAATGGCCCCGGACCTGATTAAGGTCCGGGGCCATTTTTTATTCGTGCACAGTGTACTCAGCGTCTGGATCGACGTCGTTTAATTAAGCGTGTTCAGCTTCTGCTGCGCTTACTGCGGCTTTCTTGTTGTGAAAGATGAAGCCGATGAAGTTCAAGAGGAGCTGAGCTGCAAGAATTTGCGTGGATTCAGATGGGTCATAAGCTGGGGCTACTTCTACGAGGTCCATGCCAACCACGTCACCGCGCTTGCTGAGGCCCTGCAGAATTTCAAGCACGTCGTAATACTGGAAGCCACCGTGACTTGGGGTACCCGTACCGGATGCGATGGACGGGCAGAATGCATCGATATCGACTGTCACGTAGTAGCGCGCACCTGCCGGAATGCGCTCCAGCACAGCTTCTGCTCCCAGCTCCCGCACCTGACGGACTGACAGGATGTCTGAGCCTCTTGCGCGTGCATCGTCATACCCTTCCTTAGCGGTGGAGGATACATTGCGAATACCCAGCTGGGTCATTCCTGAGACGTAGTCTTTTTCAATCGCACGGCGCATAGGATTGCCATGCCCCTCTGTCACGCCATGACGTTCATCAACGAAATCAAGGTGTGCGTCGATCTGGATTACATGGATCGGACCTTTTTCAGCACAGTCTTCCTCAAAGGCGCGGATGCATGGGATGTTGATTGAATGGTCACCGCCGATCACCACAGGCAATGCACCTGCATCGAGGATTTTCTTGACCCCAAACTCGATGTTTGCATGGCTCTCAATGGTCTTGGTATGGATGATGTCCGCGTCCCCAATATCGACGATACGAACATCACTGCTCAGATAAGTTGCGTCATCTTCATGATCGTATGCACCAGCATGGCCGAATGAAAACAGTGTGGATGCTTCCCGCACAGAACGCGGTCCAAAACGAGCACCTGAGCGCCATTGTGCGCCGAAGTCAAACGGTGCGCCCAGAACCGCTACATCCGCATCGATTTGATCCCAATCGGACACATACTCTTTTTTTCCAAAGGTTGAGATACCAACGAACGGTAGGTTGAGGCGCCCGGATTTATAGCCGTGATCAGACATATTTCTTCTCCATTATTTCATTATCTGTAGGCGAGTTCTGGCAAGAACAACGCAATTTGTGGGAATGCCATTACAAGCCCTGTTGTCAGCAGCAAGATCAGCAAAAATGGGGGAACTCCGCGGACGACATCCACAAATGGTCGGCGGAAAACAGCAATTGCCGTGAATAGATTGCACCCGAATGGCGGCGTGGCGGCACCAATGGCAACCTGCAGTGTGATGAGCACTCCAACCAGCACCGGATCAAGACCGGTCGATTTGATCAGTGGCGCAAAGATTGGCACCAAAATCAAAATCACCACGATAGAGTCGACAAACATACAGCCGATGAAGAAGGCCAGAATGATCGCTGTCAGCGTCATGATCGGTCCAGCTTCATTGAGCCCGAGCGAACTGATGATTGTCTGAGGCACCTGCGCGAACGAGAGTGTCCATGAAAAGGCTGCACCTGCTGCGATCAGGATGAACACCACGGACGTGATAGCCCCCGTCGACAGAGCGATATCCGGCAGATCGCGAAGGCGGATGGATCTGAAGATCAAAGCTTCCAGAACAACGGCGTAAAGCACACAGATGGCAGCGGCTTCTGTTGGAGAAAAGACACCGCCATAAATCCCACCAACGATGATCAGCGGAAAGCCCATTGGCCAGAGCGCGCGCCTTACCGCATCAAACCGCTCTCCCCAGCCAGATCTTTCCAGCACTGGGATATCGTGTCTATACGCATGCCACATGCAATACGCAGAGAAGAACGCCACGATAATGAGACCTGGGACGATGCCAGCGATGAATAGCTGTGAGATCGACGTGCCGGACACAACGCCATAGATGATCATACCGATTGATGGCGGGATGAGATAAGCCAGATCAGCTGCGTTGACGATCAAGCCAATGGTGAAACTGTCTGAGTAGCCAGATTTCAGCATACGTGGCCGCATCGCGCCGCCAACCGCAACGACGGTTGCCTGCGTGGAGCCGCAAACAGCTCCGAAAAGCGCGCAGGCACTGGTCACCGAGATGGCCAATCCACCCTTGATGTGCCCCATAAAGCGCATCACCACATCAATCAGACGATCAGCAGAATGTCCGCGCGTAATGATATCGGCAGCAAGAATGAACATTGGAACTGCGACCAAGGCGGATGGTTTGACCCCACCAATCATCTGCTGAACCAATATCTGCGGACTAAAGTTTGGGAAGTAGATCAAGAAGCCGATAAACGCTGCCGAGATCAGCGGCATTTTCATCGGAAAGCCGAACAGCAGCAGGACGACCATGACCGTTAGCATGAGCTCTGTCATTTTGCGGTCTCCTCTTCCTTCTCAACAAAGCGTGCAACTGCTGCGGCCGTTTCCGGGTCCTCATAACTGTCGACCTCCAGATAGGAGACGTAGATTTCCTCTTCCGACAGATCGAGGTTTCGCAAAGCTGTTAAGAGATATTGGAGGGTTGCTAGGCCCAACCCGATAACCACCCAGATGTACGTCAGATAAAGCGGCACTTGCAGCGCAGGCGTAACTCGTCCCCGGCTGGCAACTTTCGCCACATACTCAACGGCATACCAGGTCAGCGTCGCCATCATGGTTGCGGTTGTTATGGTGATCAAAATCATCAGTATCTTACGAAGCTTCTGAGGCAGAGCATCATAGATGGCCGACATGCGGATATGGATGCCTTTTCGTGTGGCGTAACCAAGCCCCATGAAGGTGATGATGACGATCAGAAACTCATTGAGCTCTTCGGAGAAATAAATCGACTGGTGAAAGACATAGCGCCCGAACACATTTGCGATGGTGTTGACGGCCATGGCGATGATGCCCCAACTGAGGATGAAAACCTCAATCTTG
This sequence comes from Pseudovibrio sp. Ad26, assembly GCF_001623285.1. Classification (NCBI taxonomy): domain Bacteria; kingdom Pseudomonadati; phylum Pseudomonadota; class Alphaproteobacteria; order Hyphomicrobiales; family Stappiaceae; genus Pseudovibrio; species Pseudovibrio sp. Ad26. Next base: position 210,906 of record NZ_LMCE01000061.1, on the reverse strand, counting down.
CAGATCACACCGTCAACTTTCCCGAGGAGCTTAAAGGGGACAGAACGGGGTTCCATCTTTACCCTCCTCCAGTGTACCCACACCCCACCTTCAGAGATGAGATGTGGGGCTTCCTATTATTGATGAGTTGATGCAATCTCAGTTTTCAGGGTCTTCAACAGCTCTTCGCCGCGAGATCCGGCAGAGTCTACATAGGCACTGGCCGTTGCTTCACTGCGAGCGCGGAAGACATTGCGTTCTTCCTCTGAAAGGACCACCAGATTGATCTCAGGCTTGTTTGACTTAATGGTGTCGAGACGTTTCTGGTTGAAGTCGGAGACCACGCCATCGATGAAACCCGACATTCCAGCCATAGTTTCTCTCACAAGCTTCTGACGGTCTGGAGAGAGTGTGTCGAACCAATCCGTTCCGGCAACAACGGTGGTGACGAGTTCCTGTTCACCAGCCCAGATCAGGTAGTCTGTAACCTCATAGAACTTCATCTCTTCAATGGTTGGAACCGGGTTAACCTGACCGTCTACGGCTCCAAGCTGCAGAGCGCCGAAGACCTCACCAAATGGCAGCGGCGTTGGGCTTGCACCCATATTCTTGTAGGTCTCCAGCAGGATCGGAGAGACCATGACGCGCATTTTGAAGTTCGAGAAGTCGTCTGGATTGCGAATTTCTTTGTTGGTGGTCCAGACCTGAGGCCCTTCTGAATACATGGTGAGGACTTCGAGACCGCGCTTGCGGAAGTCCTCGTTCAAATCACTATAAATGGTCTCGGAATTGCTCAGAATGTTCGAGACTGCTTTGGCATCAGATGGAAAGAGATATGGCAGCAGGAAAATCTGACTTTCCGGGACGATGGTGCCCAGATTGCCTATGGATACGTTGGTGAACTGAATGAGGCCATCCGTGGCCTGCTCCACCGTATCAGTTGGTGTGCCGAGCGTTCCCATCGGGTAGATCGTGATGGTCACGTCTCCATCGGTCTTGGTTTCGATGCGCTTCTTAAACTCCTGCGCGTAGGCATCCATGATGGAGCCTGGAATTTCCTCGATGGCGAATTTCCAGTCTTCTGCATAAGCGCTTAGCGGGACTGTGCCCAGAACCATTGCAGCTGTTAGTGTCTTTAGCGATTTAAGAATTGAGTTCATTTCATCCTCCCACAGAACTGGTTCCCAATCTTCCTCGCCGCTAGCACACTAGATGTTGAACCTAGAAAAAATATCAAATAAGTTATGTTTACATGAAATATATCAATGTAATTAAATTAGCCTAGAACAGGAAGATCATTAGATGAAACTTCTCCGAAACAATCTGCTCGAAGCATTTTGTGCTGTCGTGGAATGTGGTGGTTTTTCGGAGGCGCAGTTCAGGCTGGGCATATCTCAATCCGCGATCAGCTGCCGCATTCGGGATCTGGAAATTGCCCTTGGATATCGTGTCTGTGAGCGTGGTCGTAGTGGCTTCCAACTCACTGAGCGGGGCAAGATCGCCTATGAGAAAGCCTGCGAAATCATCCGTCTTGTTGAGGATTTCGACGCCGAACTGCTTGAGTTGCGAGGTACGATCACTGGACAGCTGCGCATAGGTATTGTCGACACGGTGATCAGCCTTCCGGGGTTTCCGCTTGTCCCTGCGTTGCAGCGGTTCTTCTCAAAGGAGAACGACGTCAATCTGGAGCTGGTTGTTGCCTCTCCAAACGACTTGAAGGAAGGCTTGATTACGGGAAGTCTGCATATCGCAATTGCACCGTTTAAACGAAAACGCGATGAGCTTGAGTACATAAAAGTCTGCAGCGAAAATCACTATATGTACTGCGGTCAGGCACATGACTTGTTTGCATGTGGAACCGATGAAATCTCACCAGATATCCTGAATAATCACGCTGTGTGTCAACGCTCCTACGACATGATCGTTGCGCGTGATGCCAAAGCCCCAGAGCCCAAGGCGATTGTTACGAACATGGAAGCAGCTGCGGCTCTCATTTTGAGTGGGAAGTTCCTCGGCGTTTTACCTGATCACTACGCCACTCAATGGGTCAAGACAGGAGAGATGCGTCTTCTGGAACATCCTGACCTGACATGGACATCAGAGTTTTACATCGCGTCCCGCAAGTCCCAAGCACACAGACAGGCTGTCGAGTGGTTCATCAAAGCGTTGCTGCACGGGTTGTAAGTGTTCGCGATCAAACGCTGGACAGCAGGATGCTTGTTTCGCTGTTCATGACGCCTTCGATGAGGCGGACTTCTCGCAGAACGCGGTCGAATTCTGAGAGGTTCTCGACGCGGATGTCCGTGACCAGATCCCATTTGCCGCTTGTGGTGTGGAGGACTTGCAGTTCAGGTAGACCACGCAGTTTGCGGATGACCTGGGTGGTGTTTCGTCCCATCACTTCGATCATCATGACAGCTCTGATTTCACCGCTGTCATAATCTTCACGCACTCGTGCCGTAAAACCAAGCAGCGCCCCTGTTTCCAGCAGGCGGTCCATGCGTGTTTGTACAGTTGCGCGTGAGACGCCCATAATCTGTGAGAGTTTGGAGACTGGAGCACGGCCATCCAAACGCAGAAGGCTGATTAATTGCCTGTCGAGTTCATCATAAATATGTTTCGCTGTATGGTTTTGCTTCATAAGTGCTCTCAACCAATAAGTTTAGCAATAATATAAAATTTGCCTAGCAATCTGTCAAAAACTATCTCTCATACTTAGCAAGATTGATATGTTTTTTGCAATTTGTACAGTTAATACTAGGGAAACTGTAATTACTTGAGGAAAGCTCATGTCAGCCCCTGCCCCGTCAGAACTCGCGTTCGTTCCATTTGTCAGTGTCGACAATATGATGAAGCTGGTCCATCGCATTGGCATTGAGACCATGCTCTCTGGCATCGCCGACTATGTGGAAGAAGATTTTCGCCGGTGGGAGCTGTTTGATAAGACACCCCGGGTGGCTTCTCACTCCAAAGAAGGTGTGATTGAGCTGATGCCGACCTCCGATGGTGAGACATACGGCTTCAAGTACGTCAACGGACACCCAAAGAATACAAAGGAAGGCCTGCAGACTGTTACAGCGTTTGGTCTTCTGGCAGATGTTTATACCGGTTATCCGGTCCTTGTGACTGAAATGACCGTGCTGACCGCCCTGCGTACAGCGGCGACCTCTGCAGTGGTGGCAAAGTATCTTGCTCCTAAAGGCGCCCATACCATGGCGATGATCGGCAATGGGGCTCAGTCAGAATTCCAAGCTCTGGCGATTAAGGAAATCTGTGGGATCAACACGCTGCGGCTTTATGATGTTGATCCTAAAGCGACCGAAAAACTCATGCGCAATCTGGAAGGTCGCGGTTTGACCTTGCAGTCCTGCAAAAGCGCAGAAGAAGCGGCTCTTGGCGCACAGATCATCACCACCTGTACCGCCGACAAGCAGAATGCCACCGTGCTTTCCGACAATATGGTTGGAACTGGCGTACATATCAACGCGATTGGTGGCGACTGCCCGGGCAAGACTGAGCTTGCCAGTGGCATCCTGACCCGCTCTGATGTCTTCGTTGAGTATCCGCCTCAGACACGCATTGAAGGCGAAATTCAGCAGATGCCTGAAGATTTCCCTGTTACTGAGATCTGGAAAGTTATTACGGGTCAGGCTGAGGGCCGTAAGGACGAGCGTCAGATCACCTTGTTTGACGGTGTCGGTTTTGCAACTGAGGACTTCTCCGCACTTCGCTACGTGCGTGACCAGCTTAAGGGCACTGGTTTGTACCATGACCTTGACATGCTGGCTGATCCTGATGACCCACGTGACCTGTTTGGCATGGTGATGCGTGCTGAACCGGAAAGCGGAGACGCTGCATGAACCGCACATCCGTTCAGGCGCCCGGCGCCGTTGTCATGGTTCGCCCGCACCACTTTTCAGTGAATGCAGAGACTGCAGCTGACAACGCGTTTCAGGCTGAGCTCACAACAGATTCAAAGCATGCCAAACAAGCCTATGATGAGCATACCGCAATGGTGGAGCAGCTTGAATCTCATGGTGTGCGCGTTCATGTTTTTGAAGGTGACACTCCGGGTCTTCCCGATTGTGTGTTCCCAAACAACTGGTTCTCTACGCATGCTGGTGGGCACGTTGCGATTTTCCCGATGAAAGCGGAAAATCGGCGTTTGGAGCGTCGTCACGACATCCTTGAAATGCTGAAGTCCGACTATCGTGTTCAGGATGTCATCGACTATTCCGGCCTTGAGCAGGATGGGCTTTATCTTGAAGGAACTGGCGCAATGGTGCTCGATCACATTGATCGTGTTGCCTATGCGGTGGAAAGCGACAGAACCAATCCAATTGCTCTGGAGCGTTTTTGCACACACTTCAACTTTGAGCCAATGGTGTTCGCTGCTGAAGATGACAAAGGCACGTCGATCTACCACACCAACGTGCTGATGTGCGTTGGGACCAACTTTGCACTGATCGGTACGGATATGATCACGGATACGGCGCGACGGTTAGAAGTTGTGGCACGCCTTGAAGCCACAGGTCGGGATGTGATTGAGCTGAGTAATGCTCAAATCTCAGGCTTTGCCGGGAATGCAATTGAGCTGATGGGCAAGGATGGCCCCCTGCTCGCACTTTCGCAAACTGCTTATGATATTCTGACCGAAGAGCAACGTGACAGGATCTCTGCTTCTGCGACACTGGTGCCGCTTGCTATCCCAACGCTTGAGCTGGCTGGCGGTTCTGTACGCTGCACAATTGCAGGTCTTCACCTGTCACCGCGCAGCTAATTCCAGCGAAACGAGATACGCCCGCCAGAGAAGCTCCGGCGGGCGTATTTATATCATTTGTAGAGATTATCTGAAGTCAGATGAGCAACGTTTCTTTCTTCGGGACGTCCTGAGTGTGTTTTACGACGCGCGGATTGCGTTGCCCCCAATCTGTATAGAGATCAGCCATAATGGTTCCTGAGGACGCCTCCGCCATTTGGGTTGTGATTTCAGCGGATTGCTGGCGGCCAAACAAGACCACTTCCTCTCCCAATGCAACGCCAGTCAGATCTGTGACATCCACGACGATGGTGTTCATGGAAATCTTCCCCAGAACTGGCTGTTTTCTGCCCTGAATGAGAACGCTGCTTAGCCCAGCAAAGCGCCGCAGATATCCATTGGCGTATCCCAATGATACTGTCGCAAGCCGCTTGTCTTCATTCAGCACCGTCGCACGGTCATAACCAATCGTGCTGCCAGCGGGGAATTCTCCAAGACTTATGACTCTTGCCTTTAATGTCATGGTGGTTTTGAAGCCAAGCTCTGGCTTTACAATTCCGTATAACACCGCTCCACAGCGCATCATGTCTGAGTAAGGGTTGCATGGTGAGACAAGTGTCAGTGTGCTACCAGCGTGCACCAGCAAGTTTTTACGCTGCAAAGAGGTGTTGGCGACCACCCAATCCACGTCCTTATGAAACCGTGCGATGCTCGTCTCAAGATCCTCAGGCAGATTTGAGGGAAAATGGGTACTCATGCCAATGATGTGCGGCCCCAGCAAATCTACAATACGCTTGCAAACCTCTTTACCCTTCGGGGAGGAAAGCTCCAAGCCATCCCGCGACATTCCCCCTGCATTTAATGAGAGATGGTGGTTTGCAGGTGCACTGTCCTTTCTTCGGACACTTGCGAGTTCCAATGCCCCCTCAAGACTGCCCACTTGCTCCTGGACCTGAAGAGGCAAAGCAGCTTCTGCTTCATCACGAGTTGTTGCCCGCAACCGGAGCAAGTTCTCTTTGTAACCGGTGTCGCGAACAGATTGTGCCTCTGCGTTTGATGTGATGCCGACGTAACGAACATTGTTGCGCTGGATGATTGGCATGACGTTCGCGATACCGTGTCCATAGGCGTCTGCTTTGACAACTGCACAAAACTTGGTTTTGTCGGGTAAGAGCCCGAGCGCAATCTTTAAATTCGCTTCGATTTGGGTGCACGAAATCTCGCACCAAGAGGAATACATTGGTGTTGCCATCTTCATATATGCCGATGTGAAAGTAATATTGGTGAGTTGAGCCTCAGCTCATTAGAGTGAGCTGAGGCTCAACTCTGATCAGCCAAACACCATTTCTGGCAACCATAGAGCAACCTGCGGAATAAAGGTTGTGATTACCAGTGTTGGTAGCCAAGCGAACGCGATCATTATCAGTGTCGGCTTCATCATCTTGTTGACCGGGGCGTCCGTCACGCGAGCACCAAGGTAAAGCAGTGGTGCTGTTGGCGGCGTGATGTTTGCCATGCCCAGATTGACGCCAAGCACCGCTGCAAAATGAACTGGCTCCATACCGACACTTTGTACGATTGGCAGCAAAAGCGGCGCGGACAACAGCAAGCCGGAAATATCATCCATCAACATGCCAATGAGGATCATGACCAGATTGACCATAAGCAAGATGATGATCGGATTGTCAGAAACTGAATAAATCAGATCCTTTGCCATTGCCGGAATGTTCTCAAACACCAGAAACTGACTGACAATGAGCACCATAAGCACCATCATCATGACAACGCCGATGGTTGTGCCGGCATAGCGCAGCGTTGGGAAAAAGTTCTCTCTATCAAGACCGCGATAGATAAAAAAGCCGATTGGAATTGCGTAGATTACAGCAACACCAGCAGCTTCTGTTGGCGTCATAACACCACCATAGATGCCACCTAGGATGATGACTGGCATCAACAGGGCTGGCATGGCTTTGAAGCTTCGGGTGCGCAGCTCAAACGTGAACTTTCCGCCAACGCGCTCGGTCTTCAGATCTTTCACGTTCCGCAACATCACGAAGTTCACGATGCAAAGGAAACCAATGAGGATGACCCCGGGAATAACAGTTGCCAGAAAGCACTTGAGCACGGATTGCTGTGTAGTCCAGGCATAAAGAATTTGTGAGGAGCTTGGCGGAATAAGCAGGCCTAATGGACTTGCGCTCACGATCAGCGCTGCAGCCATGCCTTCCGGATAGTTGGCTTTGCGCAGATGCGGCATCATGATGGAGCCGATGCAGGTCAGTGTAGCAGCAGCGGAACCAGAGATGGCTCCAAAGATACCACTTGCAACAACCGCAGCTGCACTCAGCCCACCCCGGACATTGCCCACCATTAACTCAGCTAGAGACACCAAAGGTGCCGCTATCCGGCCACGCTCCATGATTGCACCAGCCAAGATGAACAAAGGGATTGCGAGCAGGACCAGTGAACTCACCTTCCAGTGCCCGGTTGGCATAAAGCCGCTGACGTCGTGACCGCCAAAGAGCGCGATGAATAGCAGAACAGCGCCAAAGGACATTGGGACACTGACACCAATCACCAGCATGAGGCAGATAAGAATAAGGCTTCCCAGAATGATCATAGTGCTGGCTCTTTTGTTTTTGTTGTCTCTGGCATGACCGGCGAAAGCGACACATCATCTTGCTGTTGCACATTTGGTTGTGCCGCAGATTTGGCTGGGCCGGTTTTGACGAGCACGATCAGATGCAGCAGGCTGTAGAAGGCCATGGTTGCGAAGCCGACCAGCATGGCAAGACGTGGGACAAAGAACGGAATTCGAAGGGCAATTGTTGCCCGCCACCGGGGATAGCTGTCGATCTCATCAATGATCATGAGTGCGGACCAATAGACCAGTGCCATCGCTATGATGAACTCAATCGAACCAATAACGACGGCCCGTACATGTGCTTTGCGTGGATCTTTGATCACATAGGTCAGCAAGTCTGCATTCACATGAGAGCCATCGTAGGTTCCCATTGCAGCGCCTGCGAAATACATCCAGAAACAGATGATCAGCAGCCATTCTTCGTAGGCAAACAGGTCTGAGCCAAATCCATAGCGAAAGATCACCACGAGAAAGAACGTGCCAGCCATGATGATGCAGCCGATGGCAAGCAACCAGGATTTGATCGTTACCAAGCGGTCGACAAATCGAGACCAGCCTGGTGAGAGGTGTTGTGAGAGTTCAGACATGAATGCTCATAGTTCTGGCTTAACTTCGGGAAAAGGAACGGGCAGCAACAGGCCACCCGTTCACATAAGTGTCTTCGTGCTTATTTATCTGCCATCAGAGCATCGATGGTGTCTTTGCCAACGATTTCAGAGATTTGTGGCCATACGTCTGCCCGCACCTTTTCAGCGATTGCAGCACGGTCTTCATCAGAGACAGTCACAACCTGATAACCGCTTTCCTGAAGCTTTGTGACATATTGTGCCTCGTTGTTTCGGCCCCAGGCGGCATAATCACGTGCGGCTTTGTCAAAAGCTGACTGGACAGCTGACTGCTGCTCTTGGGAGAGTTTGTCCCATGTACGGCTGGAGGCGTAATAGGTCGTGTTCTCAACCACAGCGTTGTACGGGATGAAGGCTTTGCCAACATCAGAGGTTGCAAATGCGCTGTAAGCCAACTGCGCTGTACAGCAGATCGCTCCATCAACCGTACCCGCCTGAATGGCAGGAAAGACTTCGCCCCAGTTCATTGTGGTGGCTTTAAACCCGATTGATTCAACTGTCGCTTTGATGACCTGAGAGCTCCAGACACGAATGTTCATGCCTTTGTCGCCTGTGTTGCCTGCATTGTCAGGCACATCATTTGCTACAACACCGATGAACCCTTCTGGTGCGTTGGCCAGAAGCTTGAGACCCAGACCTTCAAGACGCTCCGCAAAGATCTTGTTGAAGGCAGAACCTTTGTTCAGATAAACTTTTTCAGCTTCATCCCAACTGCTCACAAGGTATGGCAGGGAGTTGATTTCCAAGACCGGGTCGCTGTGCGCATATACGACAGAATGCACCAGATCCACGTTTCCACGTGCAGCCGCTTCAAACAGCTCCTCACCCGCGCCAAGCTGGCCTGCCGGGAAGACATTTACCTTCAAATCAACATTGGCTGCTTCAATATCCGTCTTGATTTGCTCCAGCAGTGTGTTGCCGTAATGCTCGACTGGCACAACACCAGCGAGTTTGAGAGTGGTTGCAGCAGAAACGCCGCTTGTCAGGCTGAGTGTCAGCGCAGTCGCTACTGCGAATTTTGTGAAATTGGTCAAGTGTCTCTCCTCCGGAAAATCGTTTTTTGCGCATGCCGAGTGCTGGTTGTGTGCGCTACCCCTTTTTGCTGCAACTAACAACCTACGCATAAATTCATAGGACCAAGAGTGGACGCATTAAGCAAGTTCATATATTTAATGTAGATATAAATTTGAGTAATGCCCCATGAATAGAACCTCTCTTGAACGCTTCTGTCGAAACCTCGATTGGAACCTGCTTTATACCTTTCTCATTATCGTTGAGGAGAAAGGGGTTACTAAAGCTGCTAAACGATTGCTGCTAACCCAGCCAGCAATCACCAACGCATTGAAACGACTGGAAAATCAGTTTGATTGCGTGCTGATAGATCGGAATGCAGGTGAGTTCTCACTGACCAAAGCCGGACAACTTCTCTATGAAGAATGTTTGGAGATTTACAGCGGGGTTTCACGCATCGCAGCGGTGCTGAAAGACGTGCGAGAGGATGTGACCGGACACGTTTCTATCGCAACGGCAACCCACGCCGAGTCACCTGTGATTGACGCTGCCTTTGTGCGGTTTCACAAGACACATCCTAAGGCAACGCTCTCAATTAAGGTTGCGACAAGCGGTGATGTGGTCACGCAAGTTAAGCGCAAAACGGCTTCATGTGGGATCGGCCTCACCACAGCCCGTCAACCTGGCCTGACCTATGAGATTATCTACCGCGAGAGGTTTGCGCTTTATTGTGGCCGTCTTAGCCCATTATTTGGGCGTGATGATATTCGCAAGGAAGAGCTCGCGCACGAACCTTATGTAACCTTTCCCACCGATGAACCCGGCGGAGAAATGAGTGAATTTGCCATGGCGCGCAACAAGCTGGGCATTGAGCATTCACCCGTTGGCCGGTCCTATCATTTGGAAGAGTTGCGCCGATTGATCGAAATTGGTGTGGGTGTCGGACCTTTCCCAGTCCATGTGGCGCGGCCTTATGTTGAGGCGAAGCGATTATGGCGCATTACCGATTTTGCAGACCTGCCGATCTACGACATTGCACTCATTACCAACTCAAAGACCCGGCACAATGCAGCGGAGGCTGCGTTTATTGAGATCCTGCGGGACGAAATTAAAAAGGTGTCTCTGGAAGACAGAAGCTATCTAAACTAGGCTTTATCGCTGGACCAAAACTAACACCCCACCTCAGAGAGAGATGGGGCTACAGGCAATTCAGCGAGCCTTAGTCAGTAAGTCCCAAAAGCTGTTCAATGATCGTTATGAATAGCTCTGCTCCGATTGGTATCAGTGCATCCGGGAAGTCATAGTCTGGATTGTGCAGTTGTGGCTGGGTTTCTCCAGAGCCCAAAAAGAACATCGCAGACTTTGCCCCATCCAATCCAAAACGACCAAAATCCTCGGACCACCGCATCGGATAATCCAGTTCTTTCAATGGAGTGCCGATCCACTTCGCTGCCTGAATAATCTGGTCACGACTTTCTGGGTGATTGACACAGGCGAGGAAAATATCATGCCATGTGATTGCAACATCCAGATCAGGTGTTGCTTGCGCTACGGCCTCTTGCGCTCGGGCAATCATATCTTCCATCAATGCATCACTGATGGACCGCAGTGTGACGCGCAGCTCCCCAAACCCGGGCGCAATCCCAAACGTTGGTTCCCCTAAACGGGCATGAGTTAATGTGCTGAGTGTGAACTGATCATTCATCTCCCCACCAACACCGAGCTTTGCGAGCTGATCCATCAACGCGGAGATCGCCGAGGCCGGAGAAAGGCCATCTTCCGGTGCGGCGGCATGCGAGCTCTTACCACGCAGGTTGATCTGCATTCCACGGGATGCGCAGTTGGCATATTCCTGACAGATGCTGACTTCACCCAAAGGTCGCGCTGGCAAATTGTGCAGCGAAAACGCAAAATCTGGTCGAAACTCTGCGAAGTTCGGATCTTCAATCACAGCCGCAGCCCCTGCTCCAGTTTCTTCGGCTGGCTGGAACATCAACACAACACGCCCTTGCTTCGGGCGTTGTGCGGCAAGTAATTGAGCTACGCCAAGAACCATGGTCATGTGCCCGTCGTGCCCGCACAGATGGCCACGGCCCGGAGTTTGTGAGCGGTACGGAACCTCGGAGATCTCTTCAATCGGCAACCCATCCAGTTCACACCGGATCATCACAGTTGGCCCATCTGCAATACCTCGGAATTCAACGATTACTCCATAACCGCCAAGCCCGGAAACAATACGATCTGCCCCAATTCGCTCGAGTTGCTCAACAATAAAGCGACCAGTTTGCTCTTCTTCACCAGAAGCTTCCGGCGCTTTATGCAGTGTTTGCCGAATATCTGTCAGATGACCAACTTGTTCATCATTCAATTGGAACTGGATCGTATCCAAAATATAAATCTCCACACTTGTAAGCAGATGCACGCACGGAACCAGACTAAGCATCCCAATTCGCTCAGTTCAATCAGCAGGCGCTCTTATCCAACACAATTAGAAATTTGTAAGCACCGCTGATCGGATCTGACTGCATTCGTAACGGTTTACGACTTGAACGCAACTTCAGTTCAAAGTCTTATAAACCGCATCCCCTCTTCACTCGCTAAAGTCGCAGGCAAACAAGAACGTGGCAAATACATATGCTGTATATTGGTATTCGGCGCTGTTATGGCCGTGTTTATTGAAGACCTACATTTTATCTGGATGATCATCTTGGATGAAACATCATCGTTTGTCCCGATGTGAAAATCTGCTTCAGTACGGCATTATGACAAAACCGGACTGCTCCAAGATAGGCCGTTCCCTCACAATTGAGTCATTTTATAGGGCACCCAAAAATCAGCCAGTTCACTCGTGTATAGCCAATAGAACTGTGTCAGAAACAGATAGGCGCAAATAAGAGCTGCTGCAGAAAACCTCAATGCGTATCCGCGTATTTGAGAGATGATTATTGGGTAGAATAGAATTTGAACTGGGAGGAAGTACTTTCCGATTCTATCAACGATTACAGCAGAGGGAAGCATCGGCAATAGTAGAAGTGAAAATACGGCAATCCATGCCATCAAGTTCATAACCTTGTCGAACTTTTGGGGAAGTTTCACGTTTTTTCTGATAAGTAGGAAACCAGCCGCAGGCAAAGCGTTAAATAGTAATCTTATCAGTGCGCCTCGAGATCCGGCAGACGTTTCAACATAACGCAAAACGTAGACACCGATACGATCTGCCAACAAGAACTCCACTAGGAGCGCACAGATGGCCAATATCGCTGGATATAGCAAGATTCGATTTTTTTGCGCGAGTACGAGCCAAAATATCAGGCACATAATCGCGGTTCGATGAAATAATGCTCCCATCAAAATGCAGACTACGAATGTCCACACGCGATCTCGCGCCAGAAATGCAAGTCCAATCAAGATGAATCCGAGCGCAGTGGTTTGACGCACGTGGTCCATTGCCATGATCGTCACGATGTGCGGCATTGCAACTGCAACAGCAAGCCAAGGATAAGGCGTTAGAGCAGCGAACATCACTAGTCCAACAACCAGAACCACAGCGCAAAAGAAAAAGACACCAGTGATGCCCAACCCCATCTGATCGGAGAGCCAGTTCAAAAAACCATAACCGGCATCTGTAAAGGCCATTGCTTGTATAAAAGGTAATTCAGTTATCAATTTGAAGATGTAGTTGTACTGTATCCAGTCTTTTCCAACCTCAAAACGAAAACCTATAAAAACGCTCAAGGCAATCGCAAAGGACGCCAGCAAAGCCCAGCTTACGACAGATGTGCGTCTGTCAAAAACGGACAGCATACTACCTGAATACACAACCCCACTCATGATGACGTATGGCCACATAGGTCTTATGCCTTTCGCTTTTGCATTCCAGCTGTGTGGTCGGCAGAAAAGCCGACTTTCCTGATTTGCCTCCCCAACTGAGCATCTCCTTCTGCTGGAGAAAACCGCTCAGCACCATTTCCAGGGAAGAACGTCATCTCGCCTAGTTTGAGGCCCTTTGGCATGAAATAGAAATCGACGCGAACAAACCCGAAGCCTTTTGACAGCTGACGTGCTGCCTCAAGGGCTTGACCAAGCAAGGCTGGCTTGCGCATTGGGACCGGATTGCGCTCATAGCACATTGAATAAGGGAGAAGTTGCCAACTCGTATCATACAGTTGGCGCGTGTGATGGGTGTACCGGCCATGATCGACCTGAACAGCAAAAGGCTCACCATTTGCACAAAAGAACTTGAAGTCCTTAGGTGGATTGCCTGTTTCATCACGTAGTAAAGGCTCTACGATAATCCGTTTGCTAAGTCCTTTGTAGTTAGGTTCACGGCTTCGCTTGTAATAATCCTCTGAGAACCAACTACGGAAAATCTCCAAGTCTTCCATGGAGAAGGCTCGACCGTTCTGGGCAGTCCTGATTAAAGCTTCACCACTGCCATGGGTGGACTTGGCAATAAGCTCACCTTCGAAATGAAACGCTTCAATATCCCAAGTATTTTTAAATACGCCGAGCGTTGGTACAATCAGATGCTCCATGCCAATCTCAGCGAGCCATTTTTTGACTTCGGCCTTGTCGGTCACCCGACTTGCGAGTGCAAGGTCCCCCCGAAAATCCCATTTTTGCGCAAGGATATGCTCGTTAAAACTGCTTGGTTTCCGCGGGTTCGGAAAATATCCCAAGCGTTTCCGTGCGTTTAAGACAGAAAGTGCGTTATCCCAGAAATGTCCGGTTGGAAGGAAGTTTTGTAGCTTCATGAGCTGTCACTCCTGGTCACGAGGTGAGAGTGTTAGATAAGAAAGTCGCCACACTCCGCAAGCTAACCAGCGAAGGCCCAGTGACCATGAAAGAATGGCTGCAGAGGATGCAATCGCTGCACCGTTGATGCCTAGATACGGGATCAACGTCGCGTTTGCAGCAACGGAGAAAACACCCGATGCAAAGAAGATCCAAGCTGTGCGCTTCTGGTGTCCTTGCATATAAAGCGCTTGCATAGTTGCTCCGTTTGCGGCCACAGCCAGATTAGCAGCGCAAAGGATGAGCATCACCGGATAGGCCGCGAGATACTCAGGACCCGCCAGTAATCTGATGATTACATCTCCCCAGACTGCGAGTGTCACAAGAGCCAGCAATCCAAAAGCAACTGAGAAGATTACGCTTTTGCGTAGGTATCCTGAGATCTTAGATGGTGCAGCTGCTTTATCTGCCGTTGCCAGATATGGTGAATAAAGATGGCCAATCGCTTGCATGCCGAATGTGACAAGTACTGATGCCTGAGCGGCGATGCGGTAGATTCCAGCCTCTTTTTCTCCGGCAAGCACACCCAGAAGTATCGTGTCGATCTGCCGATTGAAGATCAGAAGTCCAGTCACAATCGCAAAGGGAGCGACGAGGTGTAGCCATTCACGGCCACCCATACGGTCTTCTTTTGGGACCGATAGCAGGTTGTGAAGATATGGGCGGGAAAGCAGCAGACTCATAACAGTGATAGCGATCGCGGCTGCGATATAGGCTGCAACAGCCAACATCCAGCCTTGCGCCTGCATTTGCTCCGTCAAAAGAAACGCTGTCGCCAAGACTAACAATGGCACAAGAACGGTTCCAACAAGGATCGCAGCGTTTGGCCGGAAGCTGCCACGCAGGACCCCTTCCATCAAGCCCGTGAGGCACAGGAACGGAAGAGCCAGTGAGAAGAGTGCTACACTTACAACAAAGGCATTCGCGTTTTCACTCAATGCCACAACTGTCCAAAGACAGACGATCGGCACGCCTGCATAAAGGAGAGACAAGCGAAGTCCGGTTGCCAGCAGAGGTCCTGCCTGTTCAGCTCCACTTCGTTCACGAGCAATAGCCACATGCTTCGTGATCAATGTCGATGCGCCGTTTTTGATCGGGATTGCCAGTAACATTATTGTTGCGAGCCCGAACGCAAAGACACCAAAAGCCGAAGGTCCAAGTATTCGTGCCAGATAGATGGTCATGGCAGCACCGGCCAACGCCTCAGTGCCTTTGAGGGCCAGAACCTTGATGCCAGCCTGATGTCTGAGCAGGCGAGCGATCATAGCTGTAGCCCCTTTTCGGAACACCTGCGCCGTACTGACATCGGAGTGAAGTGCTGTATTTTCATTTTGATTAGCACGGGACTAGAAATATCTCTCTGGAATACGAATGCTATCACCAGGGCGCAGATAGAGCCGTGCACCTGTCAGGTTCACTGGCACTTCATAGTTGCTGCCAACTGGCCGAATGAAGATGTTGGATGTATTCGCACGATAAGAGTATCCGCCCGCAACAGCGATGGCGTCCTGAAGGGTTAGTCCGTTCTTATAGGAGTACTCTCCTGGCCGTGCGACTTCCCCCTGAATGAAGAATGGACGTGAACTGATAACCTCCAGGCTCACACGCGGCTCCTTCAGATAGCCATCTTTCAAGGCGGTGACGATGCGGGTTTCCAGCTCTTTTACGCTGCTGTTGCCAGCGGGAATATCACCAATGAGAGGCAGATCGAGTTTCCCTTGATCATCGACAACAAACTCCCCTGAAAGATCAGGCTCTCCAAACACCATGACACGCAGTTTGTCGCTTGGCCCAAGGCGATACACCTCCGGCTGCGAAAAGACGCGACCAGATGCCATCTGGCTTTGCGTGTTATGTTCTGCGAACTCGCCCGAAGCGCAGCCCTGCAGAAGGCCGAGGATAACAAGACCTGTTAAGCCATTGAGCAGTTTTTGCTTCACACCAATTCCCTTTTCTTCTGCCTTACCTCTCTTTCGTCGTGCGCCAGGCGCGGTTGCGAACCAATGCGCGTCAAGAAAGAGTAAGCCGATGATTTTACGTACCAAAGTTGATCTGGACTGGACTTTAAAGGCCCTCTGAAACTCATATGTAACTGAGATTTTGACCTAAGCCGTTGCCTGCAAAATTGAGGTATAGTGATCAACCACTATTCTCTCATCAAAGGTCTGTTCAGCCTTTTTGCGCGAGGCATGCCCCATCTCATTTATCGCGGTCTCACTCATCAAAAGAAATTGCCGCATTGCAGTTTCAATTGATTGCGTGCTTCTTGGCTCACAGAGGAAACCATTTTGGCCTTCATCAACCACATCCTTACATCCTGGAATGGTTGTTGTGATGATCGGGCGGCCCATCGCAGCTGCTTCAAGCAGCGACCTTGGTGTGCCTTCCCGATAGTACGAAGGAAGAACAACACAGTCGGCATCAGCTACAACTGGACGAACATCCTTTACTGATCCTAGGTATTCAACAACGCCGTCGGCCGTAAGCGTCTCCATATCGTCTTCACTTAATGCACCGGCCTTTCCGGAGCCTGACGGCCCTAGTAAGACGAAGCGGGCATCGGGGAAGTTGGGAGATAGCGCACGAGCCGCTTCAACAAACTCCAGAACCCCCTTCTCGCGCAGCATGCGTGCGACGAGTGTAAAAGTGCGGCGATGACTGTTGCCGGGAAGAGCGGTTGAGTGGAAACTCGTAAGATCGACACCTGACCCAGGCAAAAGACAGGCCTGCTCTTTGGAAATCAGGCCTGTTTTGACAAAAAAGGCAAGGTCTTCCGGATTTTGAAGGAAGACCCGTGGGCACCTGCGAAATGCAGATCGATAGAGCCCTTTGATCAAACGGGCAAACAGATCATCACGATCAAAGACGCTGCCCATCCCGGTGATATTCGGGACAAACGGAATACCGAGCAAGCGCGCAGACAAGGCCCCGTAGATGTTGGGCTTGATTGTAAAGCCCAGTGCGGCATCAGGTC
Organism: Pseudovibrio sp. Ad26; assembly: GCF_001623285.1. Classification (NCBI taxonomy): domain Bacteria; kingdom Pseudomonadati; phylum Pseudomonadota; class Alphaproteobacteria; order Hyphomicrobiales; family Stappiaceae; genus Pseudovibrio; species Pseudovibrio sp. Ad26. Next base: position 194,119 of record NZ_LMCE01000061.1, on the reverse strand, counting down.
GATATCGTCGTGTAATCCCGAAAATTCGCAGGAGCAGCTTTAGTTCAGCAACAACGGAGGTGCCGGTGGCATCCATGGGGAGCTCGATGTATGTCACACCCATTTTCTTGAAATCTGGCGTGTAGTCATCGCGAGGGGCTGCTGCAATGAGGTCATGCCCTTCTCGCAACAACTGCTCAATCAAAGTACGCCGGAAGTTGATTAGTTTAAAGCTGCTGTTGGCAACAAGAAGTATTCGCATTTGTCTTGTTCAATCAAGTAAACTAGGTATAACAACAAACCAACCTGCCCCTGCGCCTCAACCATTCAGAGCGACTGAGTAACTCAAGTAACAAATTGGATTCTGATCCATGCTGGCCTGCGCTGCAGTGCCTATGCACGATTGCTGTAAGATTAAATTTTTACTGAACATTCCCAGTGAACACTTGACACCCAAAGCAACCTAGGACGTAAATATTTTACAAAAAGCAATTAAGTCAATTCAATAAAATGATTTTGTAAAGTATTGTGAGGATTACGCAAATTGAAATCTAACTTAATAAATTGCCATTACTATTTCATTCTAATTGTAGTAAATTAACTACTATATCACAGCGAATTTACTCTTAACATGTCTCACAAAAATTCTGTGAAATTGAGACGGTAGCTTGAGTTTTTAAGGCCTGTAAACGTGCATATGCATTTTAATTCCTATATTATTGAAGCGCAAAAACGTATGTTTCCCGCCAAAAAATACGCAAAATACAACTGTGCGACATTTTACGGAAATTTTATGAAACATACCTCAACCTTATTAAAGTATATATTAGCTAAAACTCTTGTACAATCGTAGATTAAAATAGTTAAACTATTATAAGTATATTTATAAATTAAGTTATGTGACAATCTATATTAATCATATTGACTTTATTACTTGGAATCAAATACCTATCCCAATTGAAATCAGAATAGCATTGGTAAGGATTCTACGAAAATTCTAATCAATGCGATGCGTAGATCTGGTTTTCTGTTGCGTCATTCAGCTAGTGGTTGAGCTTTGCAGGGGATATAGGCAAAGCAAGACTGGTCTGCAGTATCGCTAACAGTTCGTGAGATAGCTCTTCTGAGGGTGTTGGGGGCTTGCTCAAATTGAGACCATGGCGGGATGAAGTATTTATTTCCGTGAGCGATAGTAGTTAGAAGTGCACCATGATTAGAATATTCGATGTAGTCTTTAGTTTTGCTATCTTGCTGATTGTATCACCCATCATGATCTTGGTAGCTATCTTGGTACGCACCAGGCTGGGCAGCCCAATCATTTTCAAACAAGATCGTGCAGGACTGAACGGTGAGGTCTTCCAGATTTACAAGTTCCGGAGCATGACTGAGGAACGTGATGCATCTGGCAAACTTCTTCCGGACGATCGACGATTAACTTTGTTCGGTCGTATCTTACGCGCAACGAGCATTGATGAACTTCCAGGTTTCCTGAATGTTTTGAAGGGTGAAATGTCTGTTGTTGGACCACGTCCTCAACATGCTGGCTTTTTGAAGCACTATTCGAAGCGCCAGATGATGCGTCACTTTGTGAAACCGGGAATTACTGGTTGGGCACAGGTAAACGGACGCAATAGCATCGATTGGGATTCCAGGTTTGAACTGGATGTTTGGTACGTCGAGAACAAGAGTTTTTGGCTCGACATGAAAATCATCTTCATGACCATGATCATCGTTCTGCGTAGAGAAGGTATTAGCGCTGCAGGGCACGCAACCATGCCTGAATTTCGCGGCAGCCAACTTTCAGTTTCGCAGAAAGACTGAGCTTTACGAGGAAAAGAGTGGCTAGAAACCGTTCTTTTCCTCGGTGATGAGGTCAAATTCGTTCAAGCAGCGCCCTAAGCATGCAGGCGCTCAGAACATCACTTTCATCTCATTAAGCACGACATAAACACATCGAACCAATACGAGCCCTTCTCGTCGATCCGGGCCCGTCACAGAACAAAAAACAGCAGCGGAAAATGAGTTCCAATCAAATGTGTAGCGTAAAGATTTATCTGTTGTCCTTGGTGCTTGCATGAATGGCGCGAAATTCACTTTTGCAGCCTGCATGGCCGTCTCAGCTTTTGATGCTGCGGCGGCTTCAGACCTTTCCAACGCTCTATTGCAAAACGGAGGTGGGTATAGCCTCCGCTCGCACCCGGAATACAACGCTCATGGTATTCGGCATGCGAACTGGATTTTCATGCCATCACTGACCTCCGGCCTCTCTTTCGACAGCAATCTCTATAAAACAAAAGATCATCAAGAGAGCAGCATGGTGGGTCTCTTTGCGCCTGCACTTTCGATCAATTCTGAGATGTCGCGTCACCGCATCCACTTCGGCTTCTCCGGGCAACGTAAGCAGGCATTTTCTAATTCGGATGCCTCCACGTTGTCAGGTCGTGCTTCAGCTGGAGCGCAGCTTGAAATCCTAAAAGACTTTGCTTTGGATTTCGGCACCAACATTGAATCAAGACAGTATGGGTTGGGTGATGCGGATGGTTCTTCAGAAGCGAAACACGGCGTAAGACGTGATGCTTATTCCGCTTCCGCCCGGATTTCAAAGGTCTTCAATCGTCTCAGATTCATTGGCGGCGGCTCTGTAAATCATTACAACTACCATGACGTTGAAGCCAAGGATGGCGGGACCATCGATCAAGATGCACGCGATGGCACACGGTATAATCTGCTTGGCAAAGTCAATTATGCCTTTTCTCCCGGGTTCAGTGCTTTTGTCAGCACGGAGTATGATATTCGCGATTGGAAGGCGACTGGCACAGAAAATCGAGACTCACATGGATTTGAATTTCTGACAGGTCTGGAACTGGATAAGCGCGGCAATCTGCACGGTGCTGCAGGTATTGGTTACCTCAGGCAAGATTATGATCTGGGCAGCCGTGGAGACATCTCAACATATTCCTTCAATGTTGATGTGCAATGGATGCCCTCTCCGCTGCTGGTTGTAAACTTCGACGGACGTCAAGCGGTAGAGGAAAGTTCACTTGACGGATATCTTAGCAAGCTCACTTCAACCGCCAAAGTTTCGCTGGATTACGAGCTCCGGCGGAACTTTGTCATTTCACCAATTTTCTCTTTCAAACGTGAAGACTTCGCAGGCACCAGCCGCCGCGATGATACACTGCGTGCGAGACTGGAAACAAAACATCTCATCAACCGCAACCTGAAGTTCGGTGCCTACTATGACTTTGAGCGGCTCAAGTCTACTGAAGCTGCAAGCAGCTACAGCCGGCATCTGATAGGGATCAACGCAAGAGTAGAGTATTGAGATCCATGCAAAATTCCCTAGCATCGAATGCCACACCAGAAGACACGATCAATCTTCGACTGGTTTTTCAGTATTTGCGCAACTATTGGGCGCTGGTCCTAGGTGTCACTGGTGTTGTCACCATCCTTGGCGTCACTCTTGCGTTTTTTGCTGCGCCTAAATACACGGCAGTGACTTCTGTTTATATCGAGACACGCGCGGAAAATGTCGTTGATGTGAAAGCAATTCTCAGTGGGTTTGGCTCTGATAACAAACTTTTGCAAAGTCAGATTGAAATCATCGGGTCAAATGGGGTTGCAAAGCGCGTCATCAATGATCATGACTTGGAAAATTCAGCAGAGTTTCGGCAGGTTCCTTCTTATCTGGCGGAAATTTTAGAAAAAATTACGGGGGAACCTCCTGCAACAACCAGCCTTGAACAAAGGGTTCTCGATGGACTTCATGTTACTTTGAACCGTAATACAACGGTTGTTGACCTCTCCTATCAGGCAGGCACTCCAGAGATGGCAGCTGAGTTGGCAGATGGGTTTGCTGAGGCATATCTGGCTGACAAACTGGCAACCAAATTTGATTCAATTCGCCAGGCAAGTGAGTGGCTGAGCATCCGGTTGGCCGAGCTTGGTGTAAAGGTCCGCAGCTCTGAGCAAGCAGTTGAACAATTCAGGAATGAGTTCAACTTGCAACTCGCAGGTAGCGGAACGATCAACGAAAAGCAGATCGCGACGCTGAACCAGCAACTCGTGTTTGCACGCACTAAAACAGCTGAATCTCAGGCAAGAGTAGATCAGATTGAAAAAGTGCTTGTTCGTGGTGGCTCTACGTCTTCTTTTGCCGATGCAGCTCAATCGGCTGTGATTACCCAGCTGCGCGCTAAAGCTTCTGAAGTGGAACGTAAGGAAGCAGCTCTTACTGTAAAATACAGCCATAAACACCCGGCTGTGGTGAGTGTTCGCTCGCAGTTGACTGATCTTCGGGCGCAAATCGAGAAAGAACTGCAGCGTATTGTGGACACCGCGCAGAATGAGCTGGCCGTCGCGCAACGACGTGAGGCTTCCATCGCAGGTAGTCTTGAAGAACTGCGTGATGTCACCAACACAGAAAATCATGCCCAAGTGTATCTGCGTGAGTTGGTCCGAGAGGCTGCTGCAAACAGAACTCTCTATGAATCTTTCCTTGCACGTCTCAAGGAAACTCAAGAATTTGAGAAGATGAACTCTGTCAGTAGCCGTATTTTGAGTCCTGCAGAGATCCCAAGCAATGCAAGCTTTCCCAACAAGAAACTCTTCCTTCTTGTCTCTGCAGTTTTGGGTTTAATCATTGGCACAGCACTTGCCCTTCTCATTGAGCAGTTCGACAACACGCTGAAGTCAAAAGAAGACGTTGAAAAGCGCATTGGTCTCCCCCTCTTCTCTCAGGTGCCATTGATTGATGGACATGCATCGGCTTCAAGGCTCAAAACTTTCTTCAGTTTTTTTGGAAGCAAACATGCAAGCACTGCACGAGGGGCTAAAAACAACGATGCATTGAGTAATGAGATCACTCATTTTGCATCAGAAAACCCACTGAGCCATTATGCAGAATCCATTCGCGAACTGCGGTCACGGGTCAAATTCTCTCGCTTGGACAACCCAATCAAGACATTGCTGATTACCTCAGCTATTCCGGGAGAAGGCAAATCCACCATCTCACGCAATCTGGCTCACTACACTGCCAAGGCTGGTGAGCGGGTGCTGTTTATTGATGCAGATATGCGACGTCAGATTTCTGCAGATGCACCGGGAGATCAAAAGGAAAAAAGCCTTGCGGATGTCCTGACAGGAAAAGTGACCTTTGCTGAAGCTACCAAACATGAAGAAGGTTCAAACCTTTACTACCTGCCTGCTCCAAGCCACAGGGAACTTTGGGAAACAGCTGAGCTGCTCTCTTCCAAAGCAATGAAAACGCTGCTGGATGGTGCAAGTAAGTCTTTTGATCTGGTCATTATTGATAGCCCGCCGACACTGCCACTGATTGACAGCCGCGTGCTTTCTCATGTTGTTGACGCGACCGTGCTGGTTGCATCATGGAACCACACTGACGGCGGTTTAGTTGAGCAGGCAAAAGAACTCCTAGACCAAACACCAGGAAAAACACTCGGAGTTATTTTGAACAACTTCGATGTGAGTAAAGCCAAACTCAATAAGCATCAGGCTTCTTACGGGTATGGCTACTACAAGTGACTTGAGCTACTGAAGTAGTGAAGCAACGTTGTTCTCCATGGTCTTGCACAACAGATCATGGAGAACGCTCTCGACTCTCTCAAACCGCGATTTATCAGTGCGTTATTAAGCAATCTTCTGCCACGCCAACCTACTACACATTGCGTCATAGCTTATTTGTGATGTAGGAAGCGGCATGCTCGGCTCTTATGATCAGGGGATGCACCTTGTCTGAACAAATCGAAAATGCGGCCAGAAAACTGGCTGATCTCTTTGACACTTCCAGTCCTCTTTTTCCAACAGCCAGCGGTTCGCCAAAAGCGTTTGCAAATGGCTTAGAGGATGCGCAAAAGCGCATTGAAGAGCGTTTTAATGCGTTATGCGAGCTGGTTGCATTGCTTGATCGCGAGACTGAAAAGAGTGACTTGGCACAGGGTGCCGCGATTGATCTGTTCCAGTGCTCCGGCTTTTTCTATCTGGCATTGATGCAATACTCTGAAAACCTGCCAAACTCTCTGCTAATGGCAGGCTATGACATTTCCGTTGGCCGTATGCCTCCGGTTGTCTCAAAGGCTCTCAAGCACGTTTCCTTTACGATGAAGAGTGCTGTTGCAGAAGATATCACCTTTATGTGCCCTCACCTTTCTAACCTCACAGAAACAAGTGAGTTTGAAGGACGTGCGCAGGTGATTTTGGATAAAGTTCTGGCGCAAGCTATTGCTCGCACCGCTCATGCGATTTCTTCGCTGGAAGAAAACGAAAAGCTCGACGGTTATGAAGTCACTGAGGAGGATAATGCTCTGCAGTCACGTTGTCAGGTTTGTGTCGAGTTGCTTGCAAAACTCGTCAAGCATTCTGCCAAACCACGTGAGCATGCGGAACGCCTCAACGAGTTCCAGGCCTTCCTCGGCAACGCGTAAACGAGCTTTCTTAATCAAACCATGGGATTCTTCTACATCCCATGGTCACTATAGTGTTTCTTCTCAGTTTGCAGCTTAATGCACGCTTATTAAAAACGTCGGCTAGTTTTCGGCAGCCACAGTGGCATCGCATATAGCGTTTTCTAGGGCCCAGAGGCGGTCCTGCCCCCATATACCGGTGGTCCCGATGCGAAAGCTGGGCACACCCCAAAGTCCGAGCTTTGTGAGCTCCTTTCGGTTCTTCTCTGTTTTTGCGCGCCAGTCTTCATTATCGACCACCAGACGCGCCTGCTGCCAATCCAGACCGGCCTCTGAGAGGATGCGTGACAAGCCTCTGTCAGTGCTTGCATCAACACCCTTCGCCCATACGTTGGTCATGAAGGAACTGCAAAACTCTCTAAGCTTGCCATTTTTCTCAGCAAAGTTGAGAAGTGAATAGCCTCGCTCGATTGCTGTTCCCAATGGGTCGCAAATTCGGCCAAATGGAATAGCATGCAAGCGGGCTTCGCGCGCGGCATCAGCCAATATGTATTTTCGTTTCATCGGTGGCACTGGTAGGCCACGCATGACCATGGGCAGGACGGGGCGAATGTTCAGCTTTACCCCATGCCGATCAACTAGCGCGCATGTACGATCAAACGCCAGATAGGAGTATGGGCTCCGGAACGAGAGAAAGAAATCAATCGTCATATGCGTTGGAGGTGTATCAGCATACTCTTTTTGCGTAACTGCTGGTGCTAAGTTGGAGGCAGAAGGCCCAAGTCCAAGTTCATGTAAACGATCCTGGAGATAGTGGAGCCGGTCGATGCCCCAGTACCATTCACCGCCATAATAGAAAGTTGCGCCAAGATAGTGCCCGTATTCTGCCAAAAGTGCATCACCACAGGTTTTGGCATGATCAGCCTTTTCACCGCTTCCTGAGGGTTGGATTTTCTCTCCAGACCACAATTTATTGCTTATTTCCAGAAGCTTGCTCACGCTAGTATCGTCGGCGAGCACCGCTGCCATCAATATTTCTGCCTGGGTTATTTGATCCTTATCCGGGGCATCAAAATGCCCGCCTGCAAGTCCGTAGTGTTTAGCAAGGAAGGTTGCGTCTGTTCGTGCGTACGCTTCCAGCGCAGACCTTTCGGGTACTGCCCAATCTGGCGGACCTGAGATCAGATGGATCTTCAGCATGACTGCATAGAGCCTTTGAAAGTCCCCAAGTGCTTGTAGCGTCAGGTGAGCGTATGGATCTGCAACATGATGAAAATAGTGGACTTCATGCCCCTCACCGCGTCGGCTGCGTTGTTTTTCAAAGGAGCTGCGTTTGCGCTGCACTCTGTTTTCACTCGTAATGTATTCTGCAATTCTCGACTTTATTGCTGAGCGAAAAGACATTGAGACAGCTCCTTCATCCAAAAATGAGGTGCAACGTTAACCTGCAATTTCTTTTGCCGCAACGAGACGCTTGATAGATCTCTGCGGTATCAGAGACGTATATTCGCATGTCGTAAGCCGCTGAGATCCGCTCTCACCCTGTCAAATCTTACGGATTGTCGGATAATCTTTTCTCAGAATACGCTTCAAACGTCCATTATGTGAGAATCTCATGCAGGAACGTTTGATACAGCTGCTGGAATCTGTTGCTGGAGCCGCTAAGCCGGTCAGCGCGAACGACCTTGCGCAGATGACTAAGCTGCCTAGAGCCACGATCTATCGAAATCTGTCGTCTTTGCTCCAATGCGGTTTTCTGGATGAGGTGGAGGATGGCAAACGGTATGTTCTGGGTATCCGGTTCATCAAAATTGCCCTCACCGGAAAATCAGAGTCTCATGTCATCAAGGCTGTCTCTGCCATGATCCACCGGCTTGTCATTGAACTTGGGGAGACGGCTTTTCTGGCACGATATCGTGGTGGCCGGGTTGACCTCATCCATGTTGAACCGCCCAGTGATCCATCGATATCTTATATTTATCCGGGCCTTGGGATCAGACCTGCTCATGCATGTTCCTCCGCCAAAGCAATCGCTGCTTTTATATTGCCAGAGCTGCGTGATGAACTGCTGGAAACCGAGCGTGTTCAATTTACGCCTGACACTCTTATGGCCACCTCTGACATTGCAACAGAGCTGCAAAACGTACGGCGTGACGGGTATGCGCTTTGTGATGGCGAGATTGATGATGGTGTCACCAGCGTTGCCGTCCCCATCATGGTTGACCGGCTTGGAGCACTCTTCAGCATGGGTGTTGTCGGTCCCTCAAACCGAATAAAGCCCCGGCTTCACACAGATATTTTACCTCTGCTCAAAAAAGAAAATATACGCGCAGCAGCTGCCATTCAGCACTGCTCAATTGTTGATGCCGAAAGAGCAAATTTAGTGGCTCTTACCGGCGAGTTGGAGGCAATTCGAAATACTCATTAATTGATTTCTATGGGAGGATCTTATGAATAGAAGAGAATTTGGAGCACTGGTTGTTGCTGCTGCGGCTGCTGCCGGACCGTTTAGAGCTTTTGCAGATGAAACCTGTCAATCACCGTATATGCCCAAGATCACCGGACAGGAAGAATTCGTATATGTCTGGACATTAGGCGTTGAGGGCATGGGAGATGAGCAAGACAAGCTTGTTACCATTGATCTACGGCCAGACTCACCCATGCGCGGTCAGGTGATCAACAGTCTCTCCGTCGGCGGTCGAAATGAGGCGCATCATGGCGGCTTCTCAGCAGATCGTCGTTACTTCTGGACGGGTGGTCTGGATACCAATCGCATCTTCATTTTCGACGTGCACACCGATCCCTCAAAGCCATCTCTGCACAAAACTATTGAGAGTTTCGTCAAGGATTCTGGCGGTGTTGTTGGACCTCACACTTTCTTTGCCCTTCCCGGCAGCATGATGATCACCGGGCTTTCCAATGATGACGATCATGGCGGACGCACCGCACTGGTTGAATACAATGATGCCGGCGACTATGTGGCCACTTATTGGATGCCAACCGCCAGTGATATGCAGGGTGCCGTCGCTGTGGGAGATGCTGTTGCGGACGGCTACGGTTATGACATTCGCGCGCTCATTCGCAAGAACATCATGTTGACCTCCTCCTTTACGGGCTGGTCAAACTACATGATGGATTTTGGCCAGATGCTGCAAGATACCGATGCGATGAAACGGTTTGGTAACACGATTGTTCAATGGGATCTGCATACTCGTCAGCCACGCAAGGTCTTCAATGTACCGGGAGCACCGCTAGAGATCCGCTTCCCGTGGGGGCCAAACGCTAACTATGCCTTTTCTACCACTGCACTCACTTCCAAACTCTGGTTGATTTATGAGGATGACAGCGGAGAATGGCAGGCCAAGGATGTGGCCGATATCGGCAATCCTGCGGACATTCCACTTCCGGTCGATATCTCCATTGCGGCGGATGACCAGACGCTTTGGGTCAACAGCTTCATGGATGGCAAAACGCGGCTTTTCGATATTTCTGATCCGCATAACCCCTTTCAAATTTATGAGAAAACCATTGACCGTCAGGTCAACATGGTCAGTCAGAGCTGGGATGGAAAACGGGTCTATTTCAGCTCCTCCTTGCTTGCGAACTGGGACAAGAAGGGTGACGACGATGTGCAATATCTGCGTGCATACACCTGGGATGGGAAAGAGCTGATCGAAGACTTTGATATCGATTTTTACAAGCTTGGCCTTGGCCGAGCGCACATCATGCGTTTTGGCAGTTCTGAGCTCTATACGAGCTAGACCAAACTCGTTTTGGGGCAGCACGCGTGTTGCCCCATGCCTTTCTAATTCATTAGGTCTGATGCATGCGTGTTTTGAAAAAACTCCTCATTTTCAGTGGTGTTGCCGCAACACTTCCAGCACTCTGGTACACCTTGATAGCTGGGCAAGCTGCACCCACTCGCCCATTTGCGGATGTATTTACCCCTCATGAAGAGTTTCAATTTGATCCTCCTAAACCGGGTTCTTACACACTGAACCGGTTCAAGACAGCTCCAGATGGGAACGTTCTGGATGTAAATGGACAGAGGCATTCACTTGCAGCGCTGACCAAAGGCAAGATCAATCTGGTGAGTTTTGTCTATCTGATGTGCGGAGATGAGAATGGGTGTCCGATCGCCATGTCGACGCTCTTTGAAATTCATGATGCCAGCCAAAAGCTCCCTGGATTGAGGGAGGACGTACAGCTCATAACGATCAGTTTTGATCCTGCCCGCGATACTGTGGAGGCCATCAACTCCTTTGCATACCCCTTGCAAATCGACGCAAATGCCGATCAGAAGCTTAAATGGCACGTGCTCACGAGTTCAGACCTGACTGATCTGCAACCTATTCTGGATGGGTTTGGTCAAGTCATTGATCGCTCAAACGATCAGGAGGTCATCAATCACCTTTTACGAATGTATCTGGTTGATCGCGAAGGTATTGTACGTAACGTCTATGGCCTTGGAACCATCGACCCGAGGCTCCTGATCACTGACGTGGAAACGCTTTTACTGGAAGAAAGCAGGTCTTGATGCGCCAGTTGTTTCTACCATATCTAATTGCCAGTTTCCTGAGTTGGGCAGTTAGCGCACACGCGCAATCACAGTGTATCACAGACCCAAAAGATTGGTCTGAGGCCGCTTTGAAACGAAGCCTCTCTGCTCCGCTCGGACTTCCACTTGTCCCTCACCCACACAACAATCCGCCTAGTGTTGCAAAGATTGAACTGGGCCGGAAGTTGTTTTTCGATCGGCGTTTGTCGATCAATCGCACAATGTCTTGCGCCATGTGCCACGTTCCAGAACAAGGGTTCACCAACTGGGAACTGAGCACAGCCATTGGAGTTGAAGGGCGCAGTCTTAAGCGAAACTCATCAAGCATTTTGAATGTTGGCCACCTGAATGTCCTGTTCCACGATGGCCGGGATCATGCGCTGGAGACGCAATTCATCGGTCCATTGACCGCGCGAAACGAGATGGCAAATCCATCTGCGGGGTATGTTGTTACCCTTTTGAGCAAACTTCCAGAATACGCATTGATGTTTGAAGATGCCTTCCGGGCTCAGGCTTCCCTCGACAGAATTGGGATGGCCCTTGGCGCGTACCAAAGGTCAGTGCTCGCGGGGAACAGCCCTTTTGATCAATGGTACTTTGGTGGTGACGAAACTGCAGTCAGTGCCGATGTGAAGCGCGGTTTTCAGATCTTTACAGGCAAAGGCAACTGCAGTGCTTGCCACTTGATTGGAGATGATCACGCCCTTTTTACGGATGAGCGTTTCCATGACACTGGATATGGTCAAATGCGTGAAGCTGAGCGTCAAAATCCCCCGACGAGCATTCCTGTGCAAGTTGCCCCGGGAGTGGTGCATGAAATGGATTTTTCAAAAATCCACTCTGTCAGTGCAAAGCGTGAGGCGGATCTTGGACGTTATGAGGTGACAGAAGACCCAGCAGACCGCTGGAGGTTTCGTACCCCCTCACTGCGCAATCTCACAGTAACGCCCCCTTATATGCACGACGGCTATTTCAGCACGCTTTCCGAGGTCATCGAGTTCTATGACCAAGGAGGCTCTCAGATAAGCAGCCAAGACCCGCGTATCCGTCCGCTTGGTCTTACAGGAGTTGAAAAGCGAGACCTCGAAGCCTTTCTACAGAGCCTTACATCTCCTGATTTGGGCTGTCTGATCAGCGAAGCCAGAGTGTTGCCGCCGGATAATCACTAGGGCGGCAACCTAGGTCGTTTCACTCAAACTTGCGGTGCGCATTGTTAGTCACTCACAAACATTACTTCTTGCGCTTCAGTAGATCCTTCAGTTTCTGGCGCCGGGAGACGTGGCGGCCCAGGATTTTATCCAGATTACCGATGTGTTCGCGCAGGGTTTTCATTTCGTATTTGACTTTGCGGATATTTTTGTCCTTCAGCAAGTTCAACACTTGATATACACATGCACTTGCTGCATTGCGGATTTTATCAAACTCAGCCTGATCCTTCGCATCACCAATCGTGTTGCGCTTCAGATTGAGTAGGATGAGCTGCTGACCAATTTCATCGATCTCTTTTTGATAGCCCGGCACGAGTTGTGAGGTTGCGAGGCCCACGCCATGCGCATCATGTAGGGTATCCAGCACGACCTTCAGGTTGTCGATGCTCTCCTCGCCATTATCGAACTTGCCACTCGAGAGATGTTCTTTTGCTGCTATAGCGTACTCTTCAGCTTTCTTGAGTATCATGCCGTAATACTCAATCTCTGATGTGTCCAACAGGTCCTTCGTATTTGCTTTGGCTGTTTCCAGAAGTTGATCAGTGGCTGCTATTGCGTTCTCAAGACTAGCTTTTTTCTCCTCATCTTCCGGATCAAAGCTACCCTCACGCTCCAGCCCCAATCCAAACTCCTGTTCCAGTTTTTCTGATGGCTTGCGTGTTTCCTCGCCAGTATTGGCTTGGTTTTCATTTTCTGATTTTTTCTTGCCAGACTTGCGTTTAGGGCCTTTAGCACCTTGCTTGTCGAGGATTTCCTCCATCTTATCTAGATAATATTGCAGAGTATTGAGGGCTGCTTGGGCACGCCTTATTTCTCCTTTGAGAAGGAAGTCTTTTGCCTCGAGCGCTGATTTAGTTCCGACATAATGAAACTTGCCGAAGAGTGCAGCATCATCTTCATCCTTGATCGTGCTGCTCAACTTATTGAGATCAGCAAGGTCAGTTGTCACATCATCAATTTCTTGTTCAAGCTCAGGAATTTTGTCTGCAATGGCCACACCGGAATCGTGTCTTGACTGTAGAGCTTCATTGATAACGCGGAGGGCAAACAATTCAAACTCGGCTGTTTCGTAGTCTTCCTCATCCATCAACCTTTGAGCTGCTGCTGCGTGTTCAGCACCACGCACCTGCATTGCTCCGAAAACTTCCCGGTCCATGCCATCCTTGATGTCTTCTTTCATGGCCTCAAATTCTGCCAGACGCTCCTGGCTTTCCTTGATGACAGTGCCAAGTTTTCCCGGATCTTTTGCGAGCGGTACAGCCTCTTTGAGAAGCTGAAGCATCAGATTTTCCTGACTGATTATGTAATCGCCTTCCTTATCAGGACCGAAGCGATCATTCTTTTTGATGAGAGCAATGCCCCGATCAATGGCCTGAAGGGCCGAGCGTTCAGCATCATCAAAGGCGGCAGCAAGGTGTTTGATCTTCTCGAGTTCAGGGCGACGCTCTACGATCTTTGCAATGCGCCCTCGATAGACCTCAAAGCCTTCTGCAAAGCTTGCTTTGGTTTGAGCGTACAAATCAGCATAACGTTGTTGCTCATCTTGAACCACATCAACGGCTGCATCAGCCTGATGAAGAATGTCCAGTCCGTTGACGTAATCGTTTCGCTGCACAGCAGCTCTCAACTGCTCGATTAAACCCTTGGCTTCATTATATTTTACATCGAAATCAGAAAAATCGAGTCCCCATTCATCATAGGGGTTCAAGGATTCACTGACCGTATCAATCTTGTTCTGAAAATACTCAACGCGTTGAGCCATACCTTTTAGTTTAGACGTCGCAATCTGTTTGCTTACATTATGGAGGCCATCCATCGCATTGAAGCAGTCTAGTGCTGATTTGAGCAAGCGCCGCATTTCTTCAATGACTTTTACATGGTCTGGGCGTTCTACAGAACGGGAAATATTGCGTGCCTCTTCCACTCTCTGCTTTAAGTCTTCAAATTGCTGATTGAACACCCCTTCAAAATCACCACGGCAGAACGAAATCCAGTCATTGTAAGAGGTTTGAGCGGTTTCTGAGAGCTTGTCAGCATCTGCCAAAATTTCATCTCTCTTTATTCTGAATACAGTGTTCTCGGCTTCGCTTTGAAGGAGTTCTTCCAGTTCTGCATTAGCGTTCGCGATACCTGCATCGGCGACGATGTCCCGCATCCCAGCTATGGCTTCTTCAACTTTTGAAAGCTCTTTTCCAGCTGCTTTTCCTGCTTCCGAACTCAAGAGATCCTTAGCGCTGTTAAGTCCCTCAAAGATCAAGGTTTCCACGTTGTCATATGCTGCCTTTAACTCAGGAAATTTAGCAACCAGACTCATCTGATTGGAAGCATCCATGTATTCAGACTGAGCACGTGCGTATTGAAGGACGAGGTCAGTATGTTCCTGTTCTCTGATGCTCAAAGCGAGTTCTGCACTCTTGAGCAGTTCCTGGCGATGGACTTCAGCATTGTCAAGTGCGACCCGAGCTGTGGTAGTATCTTGATTTTCAATGGAAATTTTCATCTCTGCAATGTTGTCCATTGCTGTGAGGTAGGCATCATCGAAGGTGGAAAGATCGATATCCCATCCGCGCAGTTTTTCGTGAACCTTGTAGATCCCTTCGATAACTGAGAGGTAATATCTTGCACCTTCTGAGAGACCAGACAGTTCTGACGTCAGGATTTGCTTGCTGACATCAAAGGCGTTTTCCATTTCACGGTATGCTTTTTTGGCTTCTGAGATTGGTGCTCTTGCGCTTGCGAGGAACAGCTCCTGGTTTTCTCTCATTTTTGGACCGGGTGTTGTCATCTTGCCTGCGTTGAGTGTCCAGTCGGTAGCTTCACTGAGGCTGGAGTTTGCTTGTTCGAAGGCCGTTTGGAACCGTTGCAAGTAGTCCCCCTCACAGAAGCGTTCCCAAACTTTATGCCCCTCGTTAACCGCGGTTTTCATCTGTTTGATTTCGTCGAGCAGCAGCTTTAACTCACTGGCAAACAACACCAGATCTTCGTGATCCTGTTTTTCTGCCAGTTGCTCTTCAGTCAAGTTTTCCTCTACGATTTCCCATTCAGAAGCATCAAACTGCATGCCTTCTGGCTGCATTGGTTTTGGTGGATTGGTGAGGAAGCCGTTGAGGTTGGTCATGGCTTGCTTCAAGTCAGCAAGCGCACTCATGGCGTCGGTGATGCGGCTTTGATTGATATAATCGAGCGCTTCGTTTACGTAGTCTGCGGCCACCATCTTGTAGCTCAAGAATTCCCCGCGGAGTTCTTCATTTACGATAGCTTTAGCAACGTTTTCAAAGGACTGAACCCTTTCAGCTGCCTCTTTTACCTCCAACTTGAGCTCTTCAACCTTTGCTGCGGTTTGGGTACCTCGTTCGTAGGCTATTTCCAGACCGCTGAGTGCGATATTGGAATTATCGATTGCGTCGTCGGCTTCATCGTATTTCTTGCGTCTGAAGAGGATTTCGGCCTGATTGGCGTAGGTCGCGGCTCTTTCGTATAAATTATCGAAAATTGCAGCTTCTTCTTTGTCTTTAAAGACATCATCGCGATCATTGAAGTAGGCGATGTCCTCGCGCAACTTATCCAGCGTTTGCGCGAACAGCTCGGCATTTTCTTCCTTGGTGGCTGCGGTTTTGATTGTATTAAGGTATTGAAGTTTCTTCACTTCTCTCTGCAGGCCTGGTACGGCTGCCTGCCCATAAGCGATTTCCTGATTGGCCTCGCTCAGATTTTCTTTAGTTATGGCAGTTTCAACCTGACTGATGTGATTCTCCACTTCGCCAACAACTTCATCAAATCTCTCCAGATGCCGAATGTGTTTATCATCCGTTTTGGAGAGCATCACATACTCCTGACGGCGGGCTATCATTGGTGCCACTTGCCTTTGCAGGAGAGAAAGCTGTTCTGCTGCGATATCAATGGCAGACTGGGCTTCTATGGTAAGGCCGCGCATCGCAGACAGATCATGTTTGGCCCGTATAAGCTTGGTTTCTGCCGCAGTTACATCTCCTGACAGCAGATCATTTTGCGCTTCTGTAATGGCTGCGCGCGCAGACTTATCCGCATCTTTGAACTGCGGCAGAAGACCGCCGTTTCCTTTGATGAGATCTTCCTGAGTGAGCAGTTCATCCGCTTCCTTCGTCAGCTCAATTGCATCGCTTGCAAGCACCTTCAGTTCGCTTTGATTGCCGCCCTCAATCTGAGACGTTTCTGATGAGGATGCCAGATTTTGCAGCATAACTTGCTGGAGCCCGCTGAGGTGGGCCTCTGCGCTTTCAATGGCTTTCACAGCCTCAACACCCTTGCCAGCGGATGCAGAGGCAGAAGCTTGCTTGCAGTCCGCCAATACAGCAGCGTGCTCTTTCTCAAAGTCGCCCAACACTTTGGGATCATTTTCAATTTCAGATTTGCGCGCACTGAGCTCGGTTGTTGCTGCTTCCGTAGCCTGAACCCTGTTTTCGACGTCTTTTTTCGCTGTTTCCGCCTGCGTTTGTGCTTTGGTCTGCACTTCTCTGAGGATTGCGAGATTGTTGGAAGCAGCGAGCATATTTTGCTTAGCCGTCGCGACGCTGCCGCCGTTCAGCGCCTTGTTCAGCTCTGTTAAGCTGTCACCGGTTTGGCCGTAAACATCATCCAGCCGTGACAGGTCGATACCCCAAGATTCTGCTGCTGAACGCTGCTTGTATATGTCATCTGTTTTCTTCTGAAGTTCGGCAGATAATCCCTTCATGCCTTCAAGGCTGATCTCCTGACCTTCCTTGAAGTTGGTTTGCATGATCCGGAGGTATTCTTCTCCGCGATCCATGAAGGGCTGCATTTTATCGAGATCGACGAAGCCTTTCTTGTTCGGCTTGTTCATGATCTCATTGGCTTGCCTGATGTTGGCTTCTGCCAGCTGTTTGGCATCATCAAGCACCTTTTTCGTGACGTCTTCAATGAACACGTCGCGTCGCTTGCCTGCTATATGTACTGCTTTAGCAAGTGACTTTATGTTCCTGCTTGCTTTAGATAATTCTTTTTGATGAAGTGCTTTTTGTGCAGCAATATCTTTTAGATCGGACTGTTCTGGAGCGGCCTCTGGCGGTGTTTCCTGAGCTTCGGAGACAGCTACTTTTTCGTGCTCGTTTTCAACATCTGATACCTGTTCGTCCTCCGCTACATCAAACTCGACACTGTATCCGACTTTGATTGCTTTCAGGACTTCATGTGCCCAGTTCTCGTGCTCTTGAGGGAGGTTATTCTCAGGCATTTGGAAACTCCGAAGTTCGGTGAAACTGCTGTTTCGCACTCTATTCGCGTTACGCATAATTATGCGTTGTCGCACTTCGGATATGGGAAAATTCAAGTCTTTCGCTGAACAATGCGTTGCGGATACTTGATTAAGTTAATGTAAGTTTAGATACAGCGTGAATCTGTATTTAAGGCAAGATTTAAATACGCGATTTGGAGTGCCTTATACGCAGTAAGCAAAGCGATAAGTGGCTTTGCGTTGGTTTGCGTTGAAATGTGGGCACACAGACGCCTGTATGAACTAGCATTCCTGATAAAATGAATCAGGAATGCTAAATAACATATTGTTATAAAACACTATTTAGCTAGTTCATATTCAAGAATTTTTGCCCGACATCTGCAAACAAGGCTAAGTCGTTTGCTGCGTCGGTTAGCGTTGTTTCGTAAAACTCCCCGTCCTTTATCGCTTTATAGAAAGCATCCAGTTCAATCTGGAACGGATCTTCATAGGACGGACCAATCACCTCTTTGGTGATCTGCTCATCGGTTGATCGTGTGATACTAAGTTGTGTCGGTAGATTACGAATGTACGGTGTATCATAAGTCACCTGGTACCGCTCGTGCTGGGTCAACACTTCGATGCCTGCGTCAAACTCAGCAATGTCCGAGATGACAGCTTCGTACAAAGCGGTGAAGTGATCATAATCAAACAGGACCATCACCGTCTCACCGCCATGCTGCTTGGCGTAGCTCACAGCCTTTGGCATGCCGAGCAGATCACGCATGGCAGAGAAGCTGTGCGAGGACAAACCGGTCAGCACCTGGTAGGCGCGCAGCTGATCTTCGCTGGCGTCTTCCCCCATAATCTCTCGGAGCATGGCTGAGGTGCGCTGTTGCCCCTCTCTGATGATCTCCTGCGGTACATCGGCACCGCGAACGACGGGGCGTGTCTGGCGTGTGAAGTATGGTGCTTCGCGGATGATATCGCGGATACGAACGTGGCGGATGTTTGCCAAATCGGGCATACGGTCCTTCAGAGCGAGGAAGCTGCGTGAATATCTGCGCATATACCCGACGAACACGACACTGCTGCAGTGCTTTTGTTCTTCCAACAATGCTGGGATCTGGTGCTTGTTGAGGCAGACCGGCTTTTCGATAAAGACGTGCTTGCCGGCTTTCATCGCCTCTGACAAGAGATCTGCATGCAAATGATCTGGTGTCAGAATAAAGATAGCATCCAGTGAGCGATCTGCAATCAGGTCTGAGGCCGCAGCATACCCCTTTGCAACACCGTAGCGGTCTCCGATGTACTCCATAAGCTCGTTGGAGACATCGCTGATGGCCGAGATGGTGAACCGGGTATCATCTGCAAGGAGTGGCAGGTGCATCAACTGAGCGACTTCGCCCAGCCCAATAATTCCAACGGACAGTGACATTGTTCTTCCTCAAGCTTACGCGAGTTTTGCAATATAGGTGAAGTTGCGGCGGGCGAGTTCCAGAGGTGTTTCACTTGCGTTTTCAGCGATATCTTGCTCAACAACAACTGGTCCCCGGAAGTCCCTTGCCCGCAGGACATCCATAACCGCCGCAATATCAACGGCTCCATCTGCAAGTGGGCACATGACACCTGCAGCCAGAGACGCAGGAACGCTGAGTTCGCCAGACAGAACGCGCGTGCGCACGGCTGGATCAACGTTTTTCAGATGCATGTAGTCAATGCGGTCCCATTTGCGCTGCATATACGCGAGTGGATCCTGCCCCCAAAACGCATGATGGCCTGTATCAAGGCACAGGTTGAGCGGTGTGTTCTGCAGGAGGTCATCAATCTGCGCTTCCAGTTCAACGCATGTGCCGATGTGAGGGTGAAAACTCAGCGCAACACCGTAGGTCTCCGCAAGCATTGCATGTGCCTTTGTGAGGTCCTCATACATGTGATTGCGTGCAGCCGGTGTTATCACACCGAGCTGGTTTGATGGGTAGACGTTGCTTTCATCCATCACCACCAGATGCTTAGCGCCAAGCGATGACAGGAGCTTACCTTGTGCTTGCATGTCTTCATGAAACCGGGCGCTGGTTTCCGGCTGAGAGAACGTGTGCACATGAGTTGCACCGATCAGAGTGAGATCATGCTGGGCCAGCATGGGCTTGATGACCTCTATATCCTTTGGCAGGTAGCCTAGCGGTCCAAGTTCGGTCCCTCGGTAGCCTGCGTCTGCGACCTCTGCCAGATATTCCTCTGGCGCGTATGCGTTGCCTGTTGGATAACAGACGCCCCATGAACACGGTGCATTCCCAATCAACATGCCGTGCTGTCCTATTCCGTTGTTATGTATATTGGATTGGAAAGAGCCCGGATGATGGGCTGTTCCAGTATGTCTTCTTCAGTGAGCCCCAAAGGAAGCTTTTTGCCTTTAAATGCCCCCAGGAATTCTGCAAGCAGCTCTGTGTGGTTTTCGCGCGCAACGATCTCGGTTCGCAGGAATCCTGTGACTGGCTGATTGAAGGAAATCTGCTGTTCGTCTTCGGTGAGGACGTCTTCTTTCCGCAAGCCTGTTGCATCCACCCAGCGCAACACATCCCCTTTGGCGCCTTTGACGTGGACGGAGAAACTGTGGGTACTGGCCGGTAGTTTATCCCCCATTCGCGCCAAGCCGGAGGTGAGCGACAGGTGCGGACCGTCTGGCCCTTCGGTCACATATCCAAGCCCAGCTTTCATAGCGCTCAGCACCGCTTGCTCGCTGAGTTCATCCAGCCAGAGCACTGTTGTCGGGCGGGCGAGCACGAGCGGCCCTTCTGGTAAGAGCCGGTCAGGCTGATGGTAGTCGCTGCCGCCAATCAGGGAAATCTGATGTCCATCGCTCAGGCGCTTCTGATAGCGTGCCAGTGACACCCAATTATACATGAGCCATGCAGATTGCCAGACTTCCATGCAGTCGGTCTCTGGCAGCTCGTAGGTCCAGTCAATCGGCGGTTTGTCGTGATTTATAGAGAACAGACCACCGCGGTCGTGAGCCGCTTTGGCGACGATGTGGGCGTGGTCTGGCTTGGTCATGCGGAAGTCGAGCCAGTCATCGATGCCGAATACATTGGCGTGGCCGACTGCCGTGGTGACTTCCATGCCCCTTACGAAGACCAGATTCTGCGAGGAGTGCGGATGGAAGTATCTGCGCTGGGTGGTGGTGTTGTGATCTGCGATGGCCAGAAAGTCCAATCCTGCCTGTTTCGCAGCTGCGTGGAGCAGTTCAGGCGCGCCGCGTGCATCGGAATGAAAGGTGTGGCAGTGCAGATCTCCCTTGTACCACCCTGCCCCTTGGCGCACCGGATTGGGTGTGACGGGCTGTGGCGCAAGCTTTCTGGGTGCCCGATCGAAGCAGATGGTGAGGTCAACATCTGCGCCGTTTTCCGGCACTTTATAAAGGCCCAGGATGATCTGCCATGTGCCCGGTTCAATCTGGCCGTGCACGTAGCCTGGAGTGGCGTCATCCAGTGCGATGAAGAAGCTGTCGCGGGCGCCCCCGCTCCAGCCACGAAACCCCGAGATTGCCGGAAACGGCGTAATCTCGGGATCAAGGCATCCAAGATCGATGATACAATCCTTAGCCTTGGGGTAATTCAGCGACACGTCGAAACGTGTCGTTCCTTCCGGCACCTCAAATTCCAGATAGAAGTACGGATCTTTGAGCTGATCTGCCTTCGTGATGTGGTGCTGCAATTTGAGGTGATCCAGAGTGTCACTCATTGTCCAGTGCCAATCTGTTTCCGTCTGCATCAAACAGGGAGATGTGCTGGCTGGAGAAGCCGAGAGCCACATCCTCTGACAGGATGATGTCATCATCCGTGAAGATGCGGGCTGTAAAGCGGGCAGCATCCGGGCTCTCAATAGTGACAAGCTTTTCCGCGCCCATGTTTTCATTGGCGAACAGCTTACCACGCACCACGTTTTCAGCTTCTGCTGTTGCACGCAGGTGCTCTGGACGGACACCCAGTGTGATGTTGGGATTGTTGGCAACAGCTTCTGCAAAGGAACGTTGAATCGGGATGTCTGCGACTTCCAGACCGTGAGCTTTGACCTTCAGCCTGTTGTCTTCCACCATTGCTTCCACTGGCAAAAGGTTCATAGGCGGGTTGCCGACGAAATTTGCCACAAAGGTAGTTGCTGGCTTGCGGTAGATTTCCATTGGGGTTGCGAACTGAACGATCCGGCCCTGATCCATAACCGCAACGCGGGTGGCGAGTGCCATGGCTTCGGCCTGATCGTGTGTGACGTAAACCGAGGTCATGCCCATGCTGTGTTGCAGATGATGCAGAAAGCCGCGTGCTTCCAGACGCAGCTTGGCATCAAGGTTGGAGAGCGGTTCATCAAAAAGGTAGACCTGACTGGGGTTTACCAGTGCACGGGCAAGTGACGTGCGCTGTTGCTGGCCGCCAGAGATCTGCGCTGGCAAACGGTCCAGCAAATGGCCAATCTTCAGAACATCAGCGACTTCCTGCGCCCGCTCGCCGCGGGTGGCCTCATTCTCACCGCGTACTTTTAACGGATAAGAGATGTTCTGGCTGATGTTCATGTGCGGATAGAGTGCATAATCCTGAAACACCATGGAGATTTTGCGATCACGCGGATGCAGGCCGGTTACATCTTTATCGCCGATGTAAATGCGGCCACTGGTTGGCGTTTCCAGCCCGGCGATCATGCGCAAACTGGTGGTTTTTCCGCAGCCAGACGGGCCCAACAGGCAGATAAACTCGCCGTCGTTGATCTCAAAACTGGCATTGGAGACTGCATTAAAATCGCCGAAAGACTTGGTGACGTTTTGAAAGGAGATAGAAGCCATTTTTGTTCTTCCGATTATGCTTTAATGCCGCCGAAGAACCGGAAACCAAACTTCCAGTTTACGAACAGATAGAGAGAGATGACAGGGAACGAGTAGATCAGCGCATAGGCTGCAAGCAGCGTGACGATTGGCGTTCCAGCTTCTGAATAGAAGGAGTAGATGGCCACAGAAGCAGGCATCAATTCGTCAGAGCGCAGCAGAATGAACGGGATCAGGAAGCTGCCCCAGATGTTGACGAAGGCCCAGACCACGACGACCACGATCCCTGGACGGATGACTGGCAGTGCCACATCACGGAAGGCCTGCATGGAGGACGCTCCAGCGACCATGGCGCTTTCCTCGTAGGACTTGGGAATGCCGTCGATAAAGTCGCGCAGGATAAACATGGCTGTTGGCAGCAGACCGCCAGCGAAGACGAGGATCACGGCGACATGGGTGTCGATGAGGCCGAGCTTGGAGACGATCAGGAAGATTGGAACCATTGCCGCACTGCCAGACACCACGGAGGAGAAAAGCAGCAGCAGGTATGTGATGCTTTTTTTGCCCGGGATGTCCGAGCGTGACAGAGCATAGGCTGCCAAGGTTGCTGCGAAACCGACAAGAACCACGCCGCCAATGCTTTGGATGAACGAGTTCAGCAATCCGCGCATTGCGAAGGTGTTTTCAAAGACGGTGAAGAAGTTTTTCAGCGTAAACGGACTTGGAATTTCCAGTCCGAGTTCTGCCCGCGCGTTGAAGGGAGCGAACAGGAACCAGATCAAAGGCAAGGCAAAGCAGATGCCGATCAGGGCTGCAAGAACAGAGAAGCTGATACGAGACAGAATTTGCTGGAATGAGAGGGTCATTATTCCGCTCCCTTATGTTTCTGTTTTGCGATGCGCAGATAGAACAGAGCAAAGGCAAGGTTGATCAGCATGATGACCACGCCAACGGCTGCACCCTTGCCGAACTCAAAGTCCTTGAAGGCAACGCGGTATGTGTAGATGGACAGCAATTCGGTGCGGTATGACGGGCCGCCTTGTGTCAGCAGGAACGGTGTAAATACGTTGAACGTCCACATGGTGATGAGGATCAGATCTGTCACCACGTGCCCTTTGATGAGCGGCAAGGCGATGTCTTTGAATTTTTGGAAAGACGTCGCGCCGGCAACATCAGCAGCCTGAAAATAGCTTGGTGGCAGCGAGGAAAATGCGGAGTTGAACAGCATCATGGAGAACGCTGCGCCGCGCCATGTGTTGAAGAACACGATCACCCAGAAGGGGTTGTCCAGCAACCAGTCCCCCGGCTCCAGTCCGAGCGCTGTTGTCAGCATGTTCAAGGTGCCATTGTCGTAATCAAGGAAAGCGAACCAAGCGAAGCCGATTACGACTTCTGGCAGAATCCATGCCACGATGACGGCAGATTCAGAGAAGACCTTCACGTATTTGGGTGTTGATTGCAGCAACCACGCGAGGATCATACCCAGCAGTGCCTGCCCGATAAGAGCGGAGAGCAGCACAAACTGAATTGTAAGAATGAGCGAGAACCCAAACTGGCCTCGTGTGAAGAACGTTTCCATGTTGAACAGGGCGACGTAATTATCAAACCCGACAAACTCGGGGTTGAGAGCTGTTTTACCAAGCAGAGTTCTGTTGGTGAAGGAGACAAAGATCACCCAGAAGAAAGGGACAATCACAAATGCGCCGACAAGAGCCGCAGCGGGCGAGAAAAACAGCGTTCCCGCGCGCACAGACAACAAAGAGAAGTTCTTCAAAATACACCTTCCCAAGAAGGGAGATTACTGGATCGGAAGATCAGGGAGAGGATAAGGGCGCGCAAGATGAGCGCGCCCCGCTCCGGAGTTGGCGTGAGCCCTATTTGCTTACGGTATTTTCTTCACCAACAATGGCGGTGACGTCAGATTTGTACTGCGCCATGGCCTGTTCTGGTGTCTGTTCACCGGAGACAACTGCTTCTGTCATACGCTGAACCGCAACAGAGACTTTGTTGTAGTAGGCGTTGTTTGGACGAGCTGTAGTCAATGGCAGAAGTGTCTGAGAGGTTTCTGTCAGGAAGTCAGAGTTCGGGATCCAGACATCATCACGAATACGAACACGCGGGTTGATCGCCTGGAATGCATCGAGCTGCTCTTTGGAGTTCATGTAGGACAACAGAGCCCAAGACTCTTTTGGAGCTTTGGAGTTTGGATTGATCACAAAACCCGTACCACCGGACATGGTCACGAAGTCCTGACCACGGAAACCTTTGCCTGGCTCCTGAGCTGGCATCTTCTTCCAGGTCATGTTGACGTCGCGGTCTTTTACTTCAAATTCCGCACCCGGCTTGGTGACTGAGCGGTAGAACCAGTCGCCTTCAACCAACATTGCTGTTTTGCCATCACGGAAGTTTGCGAAAGTCCGGTTGCGGCCATCACCAAGCAGCTGAGCGCGTTTGTCGCCAAGCTTTTCATCAACATAGATGGTCTTATAAAGATTCAGCGTATCGAGAATGCCTTGAGAGGAAACGATCCACTTGCCGTTCTCGTCCAGCATGCCTTCACCAGTGCCGAGAATGGCCATCCAGTAGCCCTGCATGGTGGTTGCTTCACCCATGGAAACACCCGCATTCAACTGAAGCGGAACGGATTTAGGCATTGCCTTTTTGATGGTGCGCGCTGCATCCAGAACGTCTTTCCAGGATGTTGGCTGCCATGTGTCAGCGTCAATACCCGCCTGTGCGAAGATATCTTTGCGCACAAAGATCATGCGGCTGTCAGTGCCAAGCGCGATACCGTAGGCTTTGCCGCCGTAGGACATCAGCTCTTTAGAGCCATCAGAAATGTGAGACCAGCCTTCCCACTGGTTCACCTCTGCGCCAGCAACCTCTTCCAATGGCTTCAGCAGGCCTGCGTCAACAAAGTTTGGAATAAGGAAGCCGTCGAACGATGATACGTCCGCGCCTGCACCGGTTGAAAAGTCCAATGCAAGCTGCTGTGCCAGCTGCTCGTCTCTTCCGGCAAACTCTTTAAAAATTACATTTACGTCTTTGCCCGTGGCTTTCATCATGGTTTCAAAGCCAGGAATGACGCTTGTCTTCAGTCAGACGGCAGCTGCACTGTTCACGCCGCCTTCCACACAACGGCAAGTGATTGTGACGTCGGTTGCCATCGCTGGCCCGGCAAGTGCAGTGGCAGCTGCAAGACCTAATGCATAACTACGCAATTTACTCATCTAAATTATCCCCCCAGGGCATCCTGTGTTGGTGTGCCTTGTCACTAATCTTGAGAAATCGATCAGTGAATTTAAAATGAACACGTTTTCACTATCCGTCAATACTGAAGAGAAAATCAAGAGGATTCTAAAATATTACGCCAGCAAATATTTTACATAAACGGCACAAATCTGTCATATTTTCGTCGTGCATAAAGAATGTTCGATTGACATCCTAGGGTTATATACGGCATTATTAGTGAACACGTTTTCATAAATCGAGTGGTTTTGAGTGTCAGAGCATCCAAACATCCAAGAGGCGAAACGCCCCGAGCGCGCGACGGCAGATACAGTTGCCAAACTTGCAGGCGTATCGCGAGTCGCTGTTTCTCGCGCTTTCAACCCACATGCCTCTTTGAAGAAGGAAAAGCGTGATCTGATTCTCAAGATCGCGAAGGAATTGGGTTACACGCCAGACATGGCGGGCCGCGCGCTGGTGACACGCCGATCTCACCTGGTGGGTGTGATTGTGCCGGATGTATGCAGCCCCTGGGAATCGCAGGAGATTGATGCGCTGACCACCGCCCTGCAAGGGGAAGGGTTTGCCACGCTGCTCTTCAAGACCCACACAGACCAGAGCATGGATGAGCGGTTACTGACCTATATGAAGGGCTTCAATCTGGACAGCATCATCGCTTTTGCCGAGAATGTTTCGCCGGATACACTGACCCATTCGCTGGGCCGGGCTGTGCCGATTTACGTGAGCTATTCGGAGGATGGCAGTTTGCCAAACCAGCCGGGCTCTACATCCGTCTTTGATCGCTTGATTGTTGACCAGAAGACCGGGATCGATCAGGCAGTTGCCCTGATGCAGGCTTATGGTTGCAGGAGTTTTGCCTATCTTGGCGGTACGACCACATCCCTTGCAAATACGGAGCGTGAGCGTGCTTTCAAATGCATCATGAAAGAGCGTGGCTTACCAGATCCGCTGGTGCTGCAGGGCGATTATACCTATGAGACCGCCCTCGCCTCCACGCTGGATCTGTTCAAGGTTGGCGAAGGGGTTGATGGCATCTTCTCTGCAAATGATGTGGGTGCCTTTGGTGTGATTGATGCCTTGCGCTTTCAGCTGGGCCTGCGGGTTCCTGAGGATGTGAAAGTGGTTGGCTTTGATGACATCGCTCAGTCCGGATGGCTGAGCTACAACCTCACGACTGTGAAAATCGATCTGGAAGATCGTGTCCGGGCTCTCGTTCGGCTTATCTTGCGGCGCCTTAAAGACCCCAATGCCCCAGCCATGACCGAGACACTGCAGACCCGCCTGATTGTGCGCGGTACTGTCGGCTCATAAGAAGCAAAGAAATATGTCCCCAAATACTATTCACCTGATTTTCAAAACCCATCTGGATATCGGCTTCACTGATCATGCGGAGAAGGTCCGGCAGCGCTATCACGGCCATTTTTTACCGCAAGCGCTTGATACGGCTGAGCATTTCTATTTCGAAAACCCGCAGGACCCTAAGTTTCGCTGGACGACGGGCGCATGGTTGATCTGGGATTATCTGAACGAGGCGCCTGCATCTGACGTAAAGCGTCTGGAAGCTGCCATTGAGATAGGTTTGATCCGCTGGCACGGTTTGCCCTTCACGACGCATTCCGAACTGATGTCACCTGCTCTGTTTGAGGCTGGTCTTTCCTATTCCAAAGAGCTGGATGAGCGGTTTGGAGTGAACACCATTGCTGCAAAGATGACGGATGTTCCTGGGCATACGCTCGGCATTGTGCCGTTGATGGCGAAAGCTGGCATCAAGTTTTTGCATCTGGGGGTCAACACCGCCTCTCCGACACCGAAGCTGCCGGACGTGTTCCGCTGGCAGGCCCCTTCTGGTGAGGAGGTTCTAGTGCTTTACCAAAACTCCTATGGTGCGACGCAGTTTATTCCGGGTGTGGCAGACGGCCTGAGTTTTGCGCATACGGAAGATAATATTGGCCCGCAGAACACCGGGCAAACAGTGAATGTATACCGCGCGATGGAGCGGCAATATCCGGACTATCAGATTAAGGCGGCGACGCTGGATGAGTTCGCTGAAGTGTTGTGGCCGCATCGGGAAAGCTTCCCCGTTGTGAGGCAGGAGATCGGTGACAGCTGGATCCATGGCAGTGCGACAGATCCTGTGAAATCAGCGCAGTATCGCGCGTTACAGCGAGTTTATGATCAGTTTGCAGAAGACAGCCTCACGGCTCAAAGACTTTCCTTTGGTCGCAAGCTTTCCATGGTGGCAGAGCATACGTGCGGGGTAGATATCAAAACTTATCTACGCGACGAACAGGCGTGGGATCGTGGGGACTTTGACGTTGCACGCCAAAACGATCCGCGCTTTCAGTATGCTGAAGCGTCCTGGGCTGAACAGCGGGCTTATTGTAAGGATGCCGTTGCTGCGCTTGATAAGGATGACCAGAAGATTGCCAAGGCTGCGCTTAAAGAGCTGTGCTGCCCGCTTCCTCATGCTGGTCCTTTTGAGATTATCAACGAGGCTGAGTTTGGTGGTTGGTCCATGGAGATCGACAGTGATAACGGCGCGATCAAACGACTTACCACTCCCGAGGGCACTGATCTGTTTGGGCTGGATGACAATCTGCTGTCGTTTACCCATGAAACCTATGATGCCAGCGATGTCAAAGCGCATATGGATGCCTATCTGACCCATGAAGAAGAATGGGCCATTCTGGATCACATCAAGCCGGGTTTGGATAAGGCTGGGACTGCGACATCCAAAAGCCATTGCCCGAAGTTTGAAGGGCTTGCGGTTGCCGATGATCACGTCGTTCTTTCCTATGTCATGGCTTCGGATATTCCCGGCGCGACCTCCAACATTCAGCTGGCACTGAATGGGAGTGGCGACAAGCTGGAGATCACGCTGCGGCTTTACGGTAAGATCGCCAATCGCATGCCAGAGGCCGGGTTCCTGCGGTTTGCGCCAGATGGTGCGGCACGCTGGCAGTTCGATAAGACCGGCTATTGGGTGGATGCCCATGACCTGCCGGATATGAGCGGCGGTCAGTTGCAGGCGATTTTTGGCGCCAAGACGCAAGCTGATCAGGAGATCCGCATTTCCCCGTTGGATACACCGCTTGTAGCGCCTGCTGATTTGCCGTTTATGCCGTTCCAGCATCAGGCACCTGCTTATGATCAGGGGCTGCAGTTCAATATCTACAACAACAAGTGGGGCACCAACTTCCCGATGTGGTGGGAGGGTGACTTCAGCGCTCGGTTTGTTTTGGAGATCGGCGCTTAATTCGTCAAACGACCAACAAAAAAGCCAGCTCACGGCATTGGACGTGAGCTGGCTCTTTGGGAGCGTAGGAATTTCAGCTTATTCGGCTGCAACAGACTCGCTGTCGGAGCCACGGGCATCCCACAGGCCCTGATAGATTTCCATCATCTCAGCAATGGTTGGCGTGACCGGGTTGTTGCCCGGAGAGCCAGAGGCAAGCGCCTGCTCTGCCATGGTTTCACAGCGATCCATGAACTCCTTGCGATCAATACCGAATCCTTCTGGTGTTGGCACGGAGAGTTCATCGTTGAGCGCACGCAGCTCAATCAGGAGCTTGCGGTTGGCCATGGCATCATCATCCTGCTGGGATGCAAAACCCAGTGCACGCGCGGCTTGAGCGTAACGCTCTGGAGCAGCTGGAATTGAGAAGGCTGTCACATCTGGCAGAAGCATTGCGTTGGAAAGGCCATGCGGCACGTGGAAGAATGCACCAATCGGGCGGCTCATGCCGTGAACCAGAGCAACGGATGCGCTTGAGAACGCAACGCCTGCAAGGGTTGAGCCCAGCATCATCTCTTCGCGCGCTTTTTCATTGTTGCCGGTATGATAGACTTCACGCAAGTTCGGGCCGATCAGCTTCAAAGCAGCAAGTGCCTGACTGTCGCTGTATGGATTTGCCTTTTTGCTGACATAGGCTTCTAGCGCATGGGTCATGGCATCAATGCCAGTGTCTGCGGTGATGCGTGGTGGCAGGCTCATAGTGAGTTTGTAGTCCACCAGTGCGGCAACAGGCATGAAGCCGATGCCGACACACAGCATCTTTTCGCCGCGCTCTTCATCCGTGATAATGGTGAAACGGGTTACTTCCGTGCCAGTGCCAGCAGTTGTTGGAACCGCAATAACCGGCAGGCCCTGCTCTGTGACGTCTCTCGGGAAGCGGTAGTCGCGCATTTCCCCGCCGAACTTTGCCAGAATCGCAATGGCCTTTGCGCTGTCAATCGGGCTGCCGCCGCCAAGCGCTACGATGCAGTCATAGCTGTCTTCCCGCGCCTTTTCCACACCCGGAAGGATGGAGGCGACGGTTGGTTCAGGCAAGGTGTCTGCAAAAACTTCGCTTTCAATGCCCTCAGCCTTCAGGCTTTCCTGCATAGATTCGGAATATCCCAGCTGAACCATCATGGGATCTGTGACGATGAGAGGCTTTTTGCAGCCGATTTTTGCCAGAACTGCAGGCAATTGAAGGGCGGCTCCCGCACCAACTTGCATGATGCGCGGCAGAATGATCTGAGATGTCATGAGAATGAACCTTTAGTTATTGTCACCATCTGGGATGCCGGGAACATCCCAGATGGTTCGGGGTGAGAGCGCCTTACTCGGCTGGAGCTGCAGCAGGGGCTGCATTGTCAGCTGAATAGGAATGCTCTTCGTCATCTATGGTGGAGATGATTTCTGAGACCTCGAGGTGGAGTGATTTAAGCAATCCCCACGTGGTCAGGATCAGCACGAAGGAGTACGGCAAAGCCGCCACGATCGAAGCTGTTTGCAAGGCTCGCAAGCCACCGGCGAACAACAGCACTGCAGACACGGCGCCGATGGAAAGGCCCCAGAAGATGCGGTAGCGGTTGGCCGGATTCTCGTCACCCATGGACAAGATGGTGCAGATCACGAGCGTTGCGGAATCTGCAGAGGTTACAAAATACGTCACCAGCAGGACCGTACACATCGCCGCGCCGAGGATGGTGAGCGTGGAGCCCAGATCCATCAGTTCGATTGTGGTGTATAGAGCTGAGGTGATGTCTGCGTTCACCGCTTCTGTCACACCGCCAGCGCCGAACAGTTCCAGGAACATTGCGGTGTTGCCGAAGGTGGTGATCCAGAATGTGGAGAGCAGTGTTGGTGCCAGCAGGACGCCGAGCAGGAATTCCTTGACAGTACGGCCTCTGGAAATACGCGCGATGAAGATGCCAACGAATGGCGCCCATGCAATCCACCAGCCCCAGTAGAAGATGGTCCAGCCACCCTGCCAACTGTTGCCCGGATCCGTTTCAACCCAGAAGCCAAGCGGAATTGCGTTGGTCAGGTAATCGCCCAGATTGGTTGCGAATGACCCGAGAATGTAAACGGTCGGGCCAAAAATGAGGATGAACACAAGCATCACCATGGTGAGGTGCATGTTGAATTCACTCAGGATTTTGATGCCCTTGTTCACGCCGCTCAGCACGGACATGGTTGCCAGTACGGAGATAACCGCGATGATGATGATCTTGTTGGTGATGCTGACTTCGAAGCCGAACAGATAGTTCAGGCCGGTGTTCATCTGCTGGGCTCCCAAACCAAGAGATGTGGCAATACCGAAGACTGTACCAAAAACTGCAAGCAGGTCAGCAGCGTGACCGATTGGACCGTAAATCTTATCACCAAAAATCGGATAGAGCCCTGAACGAACGGACAGCGGCAGGCCCTTACGATAGTGGAAATAAGCTAGTCCAAGACCGGAGAGTGCAAACAGTGCCCAACCATGCAAACCCCAGTGGAAAATACTGATCCGCATTGCAATCTGAGCGGCCTCTGCGGAGTTTTCCTGCCCTTCTGCGATAAACGGATTACTTTGGAAGTGGTAGATTGGCTCTGCAATACTCCAAAACAGAATACCGATGCCGATGCCCGCCCCAAAAAGCATCGAGAACCAGGAAAAGAAGCTGTATTCCGGCTTTTCGTCATCCTTGCCCAAGCGGATGTTGCCGTAACGGCTCATGGTCATCGCGAAGGCTAGAAATAAGAAAAAACTAACCAGACCGATGTAATACCAAGATAGATTATTTGCGATGAAACCTTTGGCAGAATTGTAAAGTGAGCCAGCAGTTTCAGGAACCATTACAGTAAATAAAACAAACGCAATGACGAGTACTGTAGACCCGACAGCCATAACAGGATTAACACCTGTAAACAGGCCCTCCCCCGTCCTTCTTCCAGTATTGCTGTTATTATACATTTGTCCCCCTCAAGCTTTATTTTTGCTGTCCTGATTGAAGGTTGAATTTTTGCCGGAGGGTTAAATTGTTATCAATCAACAAAAAAAGACCCATTGGTATAAAAATATTTATGAATAGTTTTACGTAGAGTATGAAATTCTACCCATACGAATGGGAGAAGTTAATGAAGAAGAATCTACCCCCGCTCAATTGGCTAAGGGCATTTGAAGCGTCGGCGCGTCATCTCAGCTTTACGCATGCATCAACAGAGCTCAACCTTACGCAGGCGGCGATCAGTCACCAGATCAAAGGTCTTGAATGTCAGTTGGGATCTGTCCTGTTTAAGCGATTGCCGCGTGGCCTGGAGCTGACAGATGCGGGGGCGGCATATCTGCCGGCAGTCCATGAATCCGTAGAGCGCCTGAAGGCGGCAACGGAAGAAATCTTCGGTCAGGGGCAGAACAATCTGCTGACTGTGAAGATCAACATGGTGTTCTTCATGCGCTGGCTTGCGCCGCGTATGAAGGAGTTTCGCAAGCTGCATCCAAAGATCAACCTGCGGGTCACCTCCAACATCTGGCTGGACAACAAAGAAACCTCTGGAGACTGCGATCTGGAAGTGCGGTATGGGCGAGGTAAATGGCCGGCCGTTCAATGTGACCGACTGACACGAGACGAGCTATTTCCGGTCTGCAGTCCTTGCTATCTGGAAGAAAACGGACCGTTAGACTCGCCTAAAGACCTTGCAAATCATAGTGTTTTGCATGTGATCGGCTATCAGGAAGGCTGGGGATACTGGCTGAAGCAGACCAAGCACAGTGACGTGGAACTGAGGCAGAGTTATCAGTTTGATACGCTTGTCACGGCTCTGGAAATGGCAGCTTTAGGAGAAGGCGTTGCTTTGGGCAGAACAAGTCTTGTGGAAAATGCACTGAAGTCCGGCCAGCTGGTTGCTCCACTGGAAAATCGCGTTCCGACGGAAGAAGCGTTTTATCTGGTTTACTCCAATACGAGCCTTGAGCACCCCCATGCTGTGACCTTCAGAAACTGGCTGCTGAACGCGATACATGAAGGGTAATCTCCCTTTTTGACAGGACACTGTCCCCGCGGCTCACGCGGCATTAAACAGGTTTGGTGGAAGAAATTTCAGCTTCCACCAGTCCGGCAAAGGCAAAACCAAACAGTTCAGAATTAGACGAGCTACAAATAATTTTATGCCTGCACCGAAATTTAAATTGCTGGTTTCTACGTATGGGCCTGCCTATTGTTTTTCCAATGAAGTGAACCGTTGCTGCGAAGCATTTCACCCATAACAATCTGAAATCAAAGACATAATTATGTCTGGAATAAACTGAGAACTGCCGATGGGCGGTTTCTGAGGATGATGTTGCATGGAAAAAAGACTTCCCCTTGAAGGTGTCAGAGTTGTTGACTTCGGTCAGCAGATTGCAGGTCCAGCTGTTGCTATGATCCTTGCGGATATGGGCGCAACTGTTATTCACGTCGATCCGCCTCAAGGGCCTCAGTGGGATCACCCGGCAAATGCGATTTTAAATCGTAACAAGAAATGCATCCGGCTTGATCTGAAGTCAGAAGCTGGCCTGCAAAAGGCATTTGAGCTGATTGCAGCAGCCGATGTGGTGCTTGAGAGCTTCCGCCCTGGCAAGATGAAAGACCTTGGCGTCGATTTTGCTGCACTTCGTGCTGAACGCCCTGAGCTGGTTACGCTTTCAGTCCCAGGATTTGCCAGCAATGATGAGCTGCGCCGTGAATGGAAAGCAACGGAAGCCATCGTCGCCGCTACATCCGGTGCGTTCACTGACATGGGCTTTAACCGCGTGCTCATGGGTCTGAACCCGAGCTTCTCTCCGCTTCCACTCGGTTCCTCTTATGCCACGACAATGGCGGCCAGCTCTGTTGTGATGGCTCTGCTCGCCTGCGAAAAGACGGGCCGTGGTGATACGATTGAAGTGCCGATTGCAGCTGCTCTCATGGAAGGTCTCTCCTACAATTCCGTAGTGATTGAGGGCATGCCAGAGCGCTACATGACCATGCGCGAGCACGAAATTACCCATCGCCGCGAGAATGACATCGAGATGGATCTTTCCTATGAAGATCTGCAGGAGTACCTCGACCCGTTCTACCGGACCTATGAGTGCGCGGATGGCCGTTATTTCTACGCAGTCTGCCCGTCTCACCGCAACCACGCCCGCCGCTGCTTGCAAGCTCTCGGTATTTACGAGGAGTTGCTTGCTGAAGGTTTGCCGGAAGTGAACAACCTGCATCTGCCTATCGCTGAGTGGGACGGGGAAACCTCCATTGGTGTTTATCCGCTTCCGAAAAAATGGGCCGATATCATTTCAGTGAAAATGAAGAAAGTATTCCTCACCAAAACCTCTGATGAGTGGGGCGTTATCTTTGGTGAAGGCCAGATCCCAGGTGCACCACACCGCACCACACAAGAGTGGGTGAACAGCGAGCACTGCAACACGTCCGGTCTGATTGTTGAAGTGAACGACCCTGAATACGGCCTGATGAAACAGCCCGGTCCTGTTGTGTGGTTTGAGGAGATTGTGGACTACCTGCTCACCCCCAAAGCGCGTGAGAACGTGACCTTTGAGGAGGCTCTGGCAACTCTGAAGGCCGTTGATAACGCCGACACCTTGCCAACTCCAACGGCTCCATCAGCCGACAAAGACGGCTGGCTTAACGACCTGCGTATTCTGGATCTGACCAATGTGATTGCGGGTCCGCATTCCACTGCATTCCTTGGGCGTTTTGGTGCTGAGGTGATCAAACTGGATCCGGTGAAGCCGCTTTACGATCCGCTGATTGGCACGTTGTTTACGTTCCAGACCAACATTGGCAAAAAGAGCGCGCTGGTGGACATTACAACAGGCGAAGGCCGTGAGGCTTTTGAACGTCTGGTGAAGTCCGTTGATCTTGTGGTGATCAATGCTCCTGACCGTCAGATGAAGCCACTTGGCCTTGATCATGACAGCTTACAGGCGATCAATCCGGGCGTTCTGTTCTGCCGTCTGGACTGTCTTGGTGGACCAAAGCCGGGACCGAAGACCAACTACATCGGTTATGATGACATCATTCAGGCGAACAGCGGCATCATGAGCCGGTTTGGCGGCGTTGATACACCGGAAGAGCATGCGCATCTGGGCACTCTGGACGTGAACTGCGGTTTTGCTGCTGGCCTTGGTATGGCGCTGTCGCTTTATCACAAGCACAAAACCGGTCAGACCTCCCGTGCACGGACCTCATTGTCTGCGGTGACCAATCTGGCGCAGATCAAGTTTGCGTTTGATTATGAAGGCCGTGCCCCGTTTGATGAAGCATCCGGACGTGATGCCCTTGGCAACCACGCACTCTCGCACTTCTATAAAGCCTCTGATGGGTGGATCTTTATGGATGCAGAGGACCACGAGCTAATCGACCTTGCACAGGTTGAAGGTTTGAGCGGTGTGGAAGAAGCAAATGATACCGCTGAGTTCCTGCGGGTTGCGTTTGAACAAGACACGGCGGAAAGCTGGTGTGAGAAGCTGAGAGCAGCCGATATTGCAGCGGCTCAGCCACTGGGCATTGAGCATCTGCGCGACACATATACCCGTACGGCTGATGGTGCGGTTGGTATTGATCGTGGCAGTTACGCGTTTTCCACCTATGAGGATCATCCAAGTGGGCACCGCGTGACGTTGATTGACCACTACTCAATCCGCCCAGAGGAAGCCGCTATCCGCGCGTTGCCAAGCACTGAGGCTTACGGAAACTCAACTCGCGAGGTGCTTGCTGGCGTTGGATACAGCGATGAGCAGGTGGACGACATGATTGAACGGCGGATTGCAGGCACTGGTTGGGGCCGAGAGTTCCTGCCGAGCTGATTTGTCTTAAAAACGTATATCCCATTCCCATAAAGGGACCCACACAACAGGGATATGCTTTAATGGAAACCCCTCACAGAGCTTCAGGCTTTGTGAGGGGTTTTTGCTGTTTGGCAATCGTGTTCAGGCTTTTTATTGCGTGCCCCCTGCGGAGACGAATGTGAGCAAAACTGCACAGATCATCGTCAGAGCAAAAATCATTGAGCTGAGCATAGAGAGCCATGCAGGGCATCTGGTCAGGCCAAGGTATCGGGTCAGGATGATCCGTGCCTTAAACAGGATCAGTGCGGCAATGATCAGTGGGCCCACATAGACGAGTAGTTCGCTGCTGAACAGGCTGAGGCCGTAGCCGAGCAATGTAAGCGCGACCAGAACCACCCAGGCTTTAAGCAGATCATTCATCTGGATGCTTTTAGGGGGGGGGTTGTTGGTATTCATGATCACAGCCCCTGCCCCATAAGATAGAAAATGGGGAAAATAATCACCCAGATCAGATCAACCATGTGCCAGAAGGCTGTGCCCGATTCCATGTTGTCCTCGGTGGGCCACAGGGCGATAATGCCAAGTATGATCAGGCCAAAGATCACGTGAGCCAAGTGAAACCCAGTGACCAGATAATAAAGCGTATAGAATGTGTTGGTCTCAACATTAAGGCCAAGGGCTAGCTTTTCCTTGTACTCGTAAATCTTGAGCGCGATGAACACGACGCCGAGGCTTCCAGCTCCCAGCAATGACAGTCTCGTCTTCACTATCTCTTTGATTTTGGCAAAGCGCACTGCGATGGCTGCGAACAGGCCCGAGGTGAGCAGGATGATCGTGTTGAGCGTGGCAAGAGGCACATTGAGGTGGGTGCGTGCCTCGCGGTAAATCTCAGGATTGAGCAGTTCGTTGCCGGCGAAGGCCCACAACGCTCCGCCAAACACGAGGATTTCGCTGACGATCAGGATCCACATCATGGGATCACCGGGCAGGTTCTCTAACGCCCATGGGGAGACAGGCTGGTGATAGACCCGTTCTGAAGTCTCGTTTTCTTTCTGGCAAACCTCGTCCATTACGCCCTTCCAGCCGATATGAGTGTTTGACGCCAGAGTAGATTGGTTTGCCTGCACGATCCTTGTTGGAGCGCTAACTGTGTGTGTTCTTTACTATCTCATTGGCTTGGCAATGGTTTGCTCCACCCAGTTTTGCCAGGAAGATACGAACGAGCTTGCTAACCGGGACAGTGGACGCTGGTGCGGCACGAGAATGGAGTAGCCGAACGGTACTGTCGGCTCGAAAGGTAGGAACGCGATCTTCGAGGCATCCCCCCGGCTGCGCTGATAGCTGACCGCACTCAAAGCATCGACAACTGCGCAGATCTGCCCGGCTTCGACAAAATGGAACAGCGGCAGGAAGTATTGAGTATCGATGCGGATATCAAAATGCGCGCCACTGGATTGAAATGCGGTTTTGGTGGCCTCAAAGGTGGAGTGACTGGGCTGGAGCACGCCCATGGGCACACCATCCAGATCCTTCGCGTGGATCACCTTCTTGTTTGCCAGTGCTGATGTTTTCGGGACAGCGCACAGGCAGGTACATGGGATTGTGGTGTTGTGAGACAGGACATCCTGCTCCGTGCCTACAGCTGCATCACAAAAGCCGATGTCAAAGCTTTGCGCGGCGATCAGGTTGAGGATTTGCGGTGAGCTGCGGGTTGCCAGAGTGACCTTCACCTGTGGTTTGTCCTTGATGAAGTTGCTGATGAACTCTGGCAACAGATAGGAAGATGGACCGGGCATGGCAACAATACTCAACGAGCCTTGCACCTGATCACGCATGTTGCTGAGGTTCTGCTCAACCGTCTTTAAACGGTCTAGAATGCCTGAGGCCTCCGAGAGCAAATAATGGGATTCCGGGACAGGAATCAGTCGGCGGCCTTCACGCAGAAAAAGCGGCATTCCCAAATCATCTTCCAGCGCTTTGAGCGATGCGCTGACGGCGGGCTGGGTGCGGTGCAGGTTTCGCGCAGCATGGCTGACCGAGCCGGTTTTCATAATTTCGCGGAAAACCGCCAGTTGCTGCAGGTTCATGGGCACCTCAATATATAAACAAAATCTATCATAACCATAATATTTCGAATTTGCTTTTATGAATAAGGCTAACCACCATGAGACCAATAATTATAAATACCTATCACCTTGAATTGGGCTTATCTGAATTTATTAGAGGGGGGATACTCATGGGATTATTCAGTAAATGCGCCGGGATTGCGCTTGCTTGCACGATGATCAGTGGTGCAGCGGTTGCGCAGGACATCAAGTTTTTCCGCATTGGTACGGGAGGTGCTGGCGGAACCTACTTCCCGATTGGCGGGATCATTGCCAACGCCATCTCCAACCCACCGGGCTCTCGTCCGTGTGATCAGGGCGGCAACTGTGGTGTTCCAAATCTGGTGGCAATTGCGCAGTCAACCAACGCGTCAGCGCATAATGTGAACGCTATTCAGGCGGGCCAGATGGAAGCGGGCCTGACGGGTGCTGCTACACTTCACTTTGCTTATCACGGCTCTGGCAAGTATGAGGGCAACGCCAAACCAGACCTTCGTGTGATTGCAAACCTTTACCCTGAAGACTTGCATCTTGTTTTACCGAAGGGGGGTGAGCTGGACAGCCTTGCGGACCTGAAAGGCAAGCGTGTTGGTATTGCGCAGGCAGGTTCTGGAACACAGATTGCAGTTGAGCTTATTCTCGGTGACCACGGCGTCAATCGTGACAATATTGATGAAGCTGAACTCAACAACTCTCAAAGTGCTGAGCGGACAGCTGATGGTCAGCTGGATGCCTACTTCTATGCTGCGGGAACCCCGGTTGCTGCCATGATCCAGCTGGATAACACCAAGGGCATGGATCTCTATTCCTTCACTGAAGCAGAAGTTGCTCAGGCGAACAAGACTGTTCCCTACTACATTCCTTCCACCATCCCTGCTGGCACTTATCCGGGCGTGACGCATGACACCAACACGGTGGCAGTGAGCGGCATGTTTGTGACCAATGCTAATATTGATGAGGAACTGGTCTACGAGATCACCAAAGCGCTTTGGTCCAAGACCGCTCGTAAACTGCTGGATAACGGACATCCAAAGGGCAAGGTCATCACCATGAAAAGCGCACTTGATGGCATTGATGGAATTGGCGTGCCGCTGCACCCGGGTGCTGAGCGTTACTACAAAGAAGTTGGTCTGCTCGATTAATCACAGTCTGACTTAAAACGGCAGCGGGAGTGTTCTTCCGCTGCCTTCTGTCGCCACCGGTGGTTCAGCCTTGCCGCATGCTTTTGTTTGCGCAGCTGTTGGTGTTGGGATGAGATAGCCCAACACGCTCTTACCACCGCATGACGCACCCCAGACCCGGGAGGGTTCCATGCCCCTACAATCGCACCTTGATAACAAGGCTCTGGAAGAGCTGGAGAAAAAGTATGACTCCGCTCTCCATACCCGTGACAACGGGCCAATCCTGACAAAAGTGGTTTATTGGGCAACCATAGCCTATGCGCTCTATCACTTCTGGACCGCCGGATTTGGCACACCGGTTGATTATGTTCACATGGGCATCCATCTGGCCGGGTTGTATTTCTTCATTTTTCTGGCGTTTCCCTTTCTCAAATCTGATCGTGCCTTGACCAATACGCCCGGTAAGTTCCTGAGCTTTGGCAATGTCCCGCTCCTTGACTGGGTGATCATGATACTGGCGATGATGGGATCGCTGTATCTGTGGTTCAGCTGGCGCGGGTTTGAATTTTTGGGCTTTCAGGTTTCTGAGCAGGCCTTGCGGCAAGGCAATCCAGCCGGACCGGATATCTTCTTCGGCACCATCATCATTTTGACAGTGCTGGAAATCGCGCGCCGGACCATTGGTATCGTGCTGCCGCTGATCATTCTGGTCTTCATCGGTTATGCGCTTTTGGGGCCATATATTCCAATCCAGATCCTGAAGCATCCGGGCGTTGACTGGCGGCAATTCGTCAACAACATGTACTTCCCGTTTGAAGGCATTTTTGGCGTTACGCTCTGGGTCGTTTCAACTGTTGTGTTTCATTTCGTGCTGTTTGGTGTTGTGGCGCAGCGCATGGGGCTTGGGCAGTTCTTCGTTGATAATGCGATGATCCTAGCCGGACGCTATACAGGCGGACCTGCGAAGGTTTCCGTTGTCTCCTCCGCCTTCTTTGGCACTATTTCCGGCTCTTCCATCGCCAACACGGTTTCCACCGGTTCGCTGACCATTCCCAACATGAAGAAGCTTGGGTATCCGGGGCACTTTGCAGGCGGTGTTGAAGCAGCGGCCAGTGCGGGCGGACAGATAACTCCGCCGATCATGGGGGCTGCGAGCTTCCTGATGGCCGAGTATCTGGAAGTGCCTTACACCACCATCGTGATTGCAGCGATTGTGCCTGCCCTGATGCACTATATCGGCGTCATGTCCATCGTGCACTTCACTGCAAAACGCCTTGGGCTGGAAGCCTACCCTAAGGACCAGATCCCGCAGTTTGTGCAGGTCTGGCGTGAGGGCTGGTTTACGGTGCTGCCGCTGATCGGGCTGCTCGTGGTGCTGTTCTCCGGCTACTCGCCCAACATGGCTGCATTTATCGGCATTTCGCTTTGTGTTGTTGTTGGGTTTTGCGCCATCGATAAGCCGCTGTCTCTGGCTGTGCCACTTGCATTGCTTGGCTTCATTTTCTGGAAGGCCTCGCCTTATTCCGGTGAAGGTTTCTCGCCAACAATGGCCGGGGTGCTTGGCGCACTGACCTTGCTGGGCTGTTTGCATCGCAATGAACGGCAGAGCTTTAAAGACCTGTTCGACAGCTGTCATGTGGGTGTTCAATATGCGCTGGCCGTGGGTGCAGCCTCTGCGGCTGTTGGCATTGTGGTGGGTGTGATCAACACGACCGGTGTTGGCTTCCGTCTTGGCTTTATGGTCACCAACGGCGCTGCGGATATGGCGGCCTCGTTGGCTCCGCTGCTTGACTGGACATCTCTTGAGGTGTTTGGACAAGCGTCCATTCAGCAGTTCCTGTCTCTGGTTCTGATCGCTATTGCCTGTATTTTGATGGGAGCTGGTCTTCCAACAACAGCGCTTTACATCATGCTTGTCGCGGTGGCTCAACCGGCTTTGGCACAACTGGGTGTGCCTGCTTTGGCAACGCATATGTTCGTGCTTTATTACGGTGTTATCTCCGAGATCACTCCGCCGGTTTGCGCCTCGGCCTATGCTGCGGCGGGCATTGCAGGGGCAAACCCGTTCAGGACTGGTGTGAGTGCCTTTACCTTGGGGCTTGGCAAACTCATGGTGCCTATGGTGTTCGTCTATGCGCCAACCATGCTGATTGTTTTGCCGGAGTATTTCACCCTTGTCTCCTTCCTACAGGTCACGCTGACCTGTGCGCTGGGTGTGTTTGCTATTGCAACGGCGGTTTCCGGTTACTTCATGGCTCCGCTCAACGGCCTGTGGCGTGTGCTGATGGCCATTGGTGGGTTGATGCTGGTTGCTCCAAGTCTTGGGTCTGATCTGGCTGCAATCCTTGTCATCGCGCCTGTCTTGTTCCAGCAGGTTTCCAGCCAGCGCAACTTGCAGGCGGCGACACAATGACAGAAGCTGTAACACCTGATGTCACTGTGCTTGGTGCGGGGTTGGTTGGCCTTTGCTGTGCTCTGTCGCTGGCAGAGAAAGGCTTACGCGTGCATATGGTTGACCGGGATGCTCCCGGTCAGGCCACCTCTGCTGGCAATGCGGGTATCATCTCACCGTGGTCTGTGGTGCCGCAATCCATCCCGGGTCTTTGGAAGAAGGTACCCGGCTGGTTGATGGATCCGCAAGGTCCGGTGACGATCAAGCCCAGTTACCTGCCCCGTGTGGCAGTCTGGGGGCTGCGGTTTCTCTATGAGGGACGGCAGGCGCGCATTCAGCCAATTGGCGATGCCATGCATGCCCTCAATCATGACTGTGTTGAGCTTTACCACCATCACCTTTCCGGTACCGGGCACGAGGGCCTGTTGCAAGACAGCTGGTATGTGCATGCGTTTCGGGATGCCTCCCAGATTGATCTGGACAGCCCGGATTATGCCATGCGCCGCGCTGTGGGGGCTGAGATTGAGGAGATCGGTGCTGCAGACTTGCGCGATCTTGAGCCCGCTCTGACCCATGAGTTTGAGGCCGCCGTTCTCATCAAGGGACAGGCACGGGCAGTCTCTCCCGGTAAGATCGGTGAAGTGCTTGCCAACAAACTACGCAATATGGGCGGAACCATAGAGCAAGCTGCGGTGCATTCTATCATGCCGCGCGATGGCGGTGGATGGCATTATGTGACGGATTCTGGTGAGTATTTTGCGCCGAAACTGGTGCTTTCCATGGGCGTGTGGTCGGCCAAACTGCTGAAACCTCTTGGGATCAAAGTGCCGATGGAGGCAGAGCGTGGTTACCATGTCTCCTTCAGTAATCCCGGCGTTTCCCTTACGCATTCCATCATGGATATGGACATGAAGTTTGTCGCCTCTTCTATGGAGAGCGCCATTCGGGTTGCCGGAACGGCTGAGTTCGCCGGGCTTGATGCGCCAATCAACCAGAAGCGGCTGGATGGTTTGGTGAGGCTTGCCAGCAAGCTGCTGCCGGACTTACGGATGGAGGACATTAGCACATGGTCTGGACAACGTCCCAGTTTGCCCGACAGTTTGCCTTGTATTGGTGAAGTTGATGGGTTCCCGGATTTGATTGGCGCGTTTGGCCACAGTCATTACGGCCTGATGATGGCCCCGAAAACCGGCAGGTTGGTTGCTGATTTGGTGACCGGCACCACCCCCAACATAGATATGTCTCCCTACCACGTGACACGGTACTAAAGGATTTCGCATGACCATTCATCCTGGTGGCCAAAACATTTGCGGCGTTTCGGTTGGCGTTCTTTCGCTGGAAAGTTATTTCCCGAAACC
The DNA here is from genome assembly GCF_001623285.1 of Pseudovibrio sp. Ad26. Taxonomy (NCBI): domain Bacteria; kingdom Pseudomonadati; phylum Pseudomonadota; class Alphaproteobacteria; order Hyphomicrobiales; family Stappiaceae; genus Pseudovibrio; species Pseudovibrio sp. Ad26. Next base: position 151,626 of record NZ_LMCE01000061.1, on the reverse strand, counting down.
TCCCGGCCATATTAAGAACCCGTCAAGCCTACCGTTTACAACGACCTATGAGATCCTGCATGGATTGACGGTACAAAAGCTGCTGGCTGACCCCTCACCTGAGTTACTGGAACCGATCCTGAGTGCTGCCAAGCGACTGGAAGATCAGGGCGTGCATGCAATCACCGGGTCCTGCGGATTTCTGGCGATTTTTCAAAAGGAAATTGCGGCTGCAGTTTCTGTTCCGGTTTTCGTGTCCTCCCTAATTCAGGTTCCCCTTGCCTACCACATGACCAATGCACCCGTTGGTGTCATTACCGCATCCGCTGCCTCGCTAACCGACAAGCATCTGGAAGGTGTGGGTGCTGCCCATGTGCCGATTGTGGTTCAGGGACTGGATGAAGCGCCTGAATTTTCAGCCGTGATCTTGCGCGGTGAACGCACACAGATGGACCTTGGCAAAGTCACCGACGAGCTGTTTGCTGCGGCAGATAACATGATTGAGCGATCACCGGATATTGGGGCCGTTGTCTTGGAGTGCACCGACCTGCCTCCTTATGCGCATCAACTACAAGCGCGTATCAACCGACCAGTGTTTGACATCATCACCCTTGCCAGCATGGCGCACTCAGTGGCCCATCGGCATGCCTTTCCCGGTTTCATCTGAGGGGTTCACACGCCTTCTGTTTCATCTTCGTAAGATGGCAGTGGTGGGACAATATCATCGGTGCATAGGTAGAGGTTTTGCAGGTTGAGCAAGGGCATCGGGTTTTCCGTCAGGTTGGACATGATGTTCATGGCAATGTTCAGCTGAGCGGCATTGCAGGATGGTTTATGTGCCTGCGCCCATGCTGTGATTGAGTTGGCGAGGTTTTCAAGAACATCCCCCTTCGGCGTACCATTCCTCCCGATGGCGACGGGGGTTGGTGGCAAAAGAGCGATTGGCAGGTCGATTGGCTCTTCTGTAAGGCCTTGGGCGAGATGATAGCTGTAGCCGATATTGAGCTGCAGCGTGATATCGCCAACATATTCACCATGAAACAGTAGGTAGAAGAGATGTTCCAGATGCTCCTTCAGGCTTCGCTGATGAGGCTCATTTGTGGGGTTGCCGAGATATGCAATGTTAAGGGGCTGAAAGCTGGACAATGTGGGGTGGTACGGATTTTTGAAGGTAGCCGTTGGCGTTCTGAACACGAAACCATCCGTGATTTTGCCATGGATGTAGCTGTTGCGGATCATGTACATGGAGGCCAATGCATCCTGCCGCGCGAGTACTTGCATGCCCGGCATGACGACTTGACGGTCACTCAAGGGCTGCGCAATATTCTGTGTCAGATAGGTTTGCTTACCCTTTGCTTTCTGAGTGTAATAGTAGGTGTAGGTCAGCTTTCCATCTACACATTCGCAATTGTCCAGGTGGCTTGTCCAATTTGGAATTTCGACCGTGGGGTCTCCGGTTAATCCGGCAGGCTTGGTACAGTCTTCCAGGATCAATTTCACGATCCAACGCTGAGATGTTTGTTCAGTGCCCTCGCTGTAGTCCTGATTTTCTTCCAAAATGCTGAAGCTGATTGTTTCGCTGCCTTCTTTTAGCGAGGCTGCCGCGAACATTGATAGGTTCCCGCTTGCGCTTGCTTTGCAGATGATATCTTCATTGACCTTGATGATCACAGCCAGAGCTTGTGTCGCCTTCTCGATAGCATCAGCTGACTGGTTACCGGCGTTTATGACCGGGACGTACTGATCCAGAACGCTCGTGAGGTTGTTCTGAATAGAAATGAACTGCGCAAGTTCGGCGAAGGCATCCGTGAATCCAGAGAGTTCACCTTGCGGTTTGTCTTTGAGATTGAATTGGATTTGACCATGAGCTTTGTCCTGAAGGTAATGGAAGTTCAGGCCGTACGTGTATTCGTAGTCCCATTTGGTGATCTGGGAGAGTTTCTTGGCCCTTTTGTCATAGGCCGGACCAGCTTGTGAGACCATGCGTGGCGTTTCTGGGAAACTGCGCAGCAGGATGGGCACCTTGAAAGACCCCAACGGCTTTTCAAGTACCGGAGTTCCTTCTGCCTGTATCGGAGAGAGCCAACTTGAGGCTTTGTAGTCTGCTATTCCCTGAACCGCGCTGATCTGGTGTTCGAGAGACGTGACTTTGTAGCTCAGATCCAGAGAGAGGCATTCGGTTGTCTCTCCGAGCTTTTCAGAGGCCTGAAGCAGGAAAGTGAGCGGCTGCTGCGCTCCGTCCTGCAGTTTCAGTTTGGCAGAGGTTAGGGAGAAGAGGCTTGAAAGAGATTTTGTGGGTGTTGGCTGCTGCGCTTCTTCCTGCGTATCTGGCGGGCAATCTGTCACGCTGTTCAGGTTGATGTTGCCGTACAGCTGCGGAGTTTCTTCATCCCCTGCCAGCGGAATACTGGCAGTGATGTCCGCTCCGAACGAGAGGACAGCTTGTGTTGTGTAGAGGTTGGAAAGCTCTTCCAGCAGCGTTTGCTTGAAAGTCTCTTGTGCAGAGGTCATCCGCGTGCTGGTGCCATCCTGATAAATGGGTGCCAGCATGTGTGTTGTGATCTGCGCAAGGCTCTTCTTTTGCTCCGCCAATGCCTCCATAAACCCGCCAACGGCGATTGGGCTCTCACCAGAGCATGAGATGCTGGTCGGTTTACTGGTTGCAAGTTTGTCGATGAACAGGATTGAGGAGGAGTATTTTGGAGACAGCAGCGCGTCAAAGAACTCAAAGTACTGTTTCAGCCAGACGTCCATCTCTACATTCGAGAAGGTGCTCGGAACCGGAGTGCCCGTGAACTTTCCTGTGCTTGCATCAAAGTCATCCAGTCCGGCATAGGAGTAAACCGAGGCACTGCGGGAGATCAGCGTATTGCTGACCGGCAGCGGCGCGAAGATTTCTGGCTGGTTCTCATCTGTGATGTGGAATGAGATTGGGTCTTGTTGCTTGGCGCCGACACGAACACCCCACGTCGCATTGGAAGACACGCCAGCGGATGGTGCGTATCGGTTGATGCCGGAGGCGACCATCATGTTGAAATCCGGACCATGGATAGACTGCGCGACACACTGCGCAAACTCAGCCAGAATATCTGGCTTTGGCTTCGCGGGTTTCTTTGATTTTTGAGTGCCGGTCGCAGGTTTTGGAGCAGTGACAGACGTTTTGATTGCAATGGTGTTGGCAACGGATCGCGTCAACGGATCAGCCACATAGTCGCCAACTGCAATGCCATGGGTTCGGTAGAAAACAAGCTGTGTCGTGAGCTCGATGATCGGTTCCGGCACTAGGCTGTTCATCGGCACAGCCACAGGCAGCGATAACGCTGGTATTGTCTCAAGGGCCTCTGTTTCCTCCGGATTGCTTTGTTGGATCAGGAACTGCTCGATACTTTGCCACCAGCCGATTAACTGCTCAAGTTCGTGCGCTGAAAGCTGATAGGTGTTGAGCGAGAGCGTCGACTTCACCTCTATTGCAAAGCCGTTGGGGTCGTTGAACTGGGCCAGCATGTCTTCAACAATAACCAGCGCCGAGTGTGCTCTTTGCTGGGCGATCTCCGGGGCCTGTCCTTTTTGTGGGATGAAGGGTCCACTATCAAAGCTGAAGGTGATGAGGATTGTGAAGTTTTCCGGATCAGTTTCAGCGTTGTTCTCAGGCTGTACTGTCCAGTTTGTAGAGGTAGAGGGCCATTGAGAGAGCGGGATGATCTGATCTGTGTACCCCTGAAGCGCCGGTTTACGGTTCAGCTTTCCCGCAGGTTTTGCGGGCTCGTCCAGCGTTGAAAGGATCGTATTGCCGTAATAATCATTCCAGCCGAGTTGAGTTTGCAGAAGTAGCCCATTGGCGCTGTATGGGTTGAGCTGCGTGCTTTCTGAGGCGCCCTCGAGCTTGACGAGACTGAGATACGAAATTGCACCGTGATACATTTCAGCATCGCCAGCAGAAGCTTCCAGCACATATCGCACCTTTCCCTCATTGGGCGAAGTTGAACTTCCTGAAACGCCAATGGGTAGGCCCATATTGCTGGGTTTGAAGTCCTGATTTCCCAAGATCTTATAGGCCAGCAGGCTGTAATTGTTGAGCAACAGGGCTGCTGCGTAGTCGTCGCCTGTTCCATTTTTGGGAATTTCAGGAGCCTGCTCACGCTGTGCATTGAGCGCCTGAACGCCGGGGTGCTCTCCGGGTTGGACTGTCAGCGGTCCGGCACGCAGAGTGAGTGTTTGACCAGGGACAAGCAGTTGCTCCATCTCTGCATTTGTGGTCGCAACAACAATGGGTTCTGTGCCAAAGTAATCCGCAATGTCCGACAGGCATGTACAGGTTGATAAGTCATTGCTCAAGGTCTTTGCGCCAATTGTCAGATCAATTACAGGGAGCCGTAGTGGCGTGCCCGAAGGTACGCTTTCTCCTGTCAGACGTGGGTTTATGTGCATTAATGCGTCAATACTTGTCCCGAAGCGCAATGCGATGCTTGCGAAGGATGCATTACTGCTTTGTGGAACCCTATAAGTGCCCTGCTCGATGCTGATGGTTTTGCCCGGCAACAGCTGGATTTTGCCACTCACAGATGCTTCCTGATCAGAAGCCAGAGTATTGGCGATGAGTGAGTTGAGGTTGGAGTGATAGCGCTGCGCAACGCTCGCCAACGTATCATCATCAGTGGTGGTGTGTTCTACCAGCTCGCCTTTTGCAGCAGCGGACAACGATGAGCCTGAGCCTGCAAGCGGCTGTGCAGTTGCAAGCCCGTTAACGTAGGCGTGCATATACTCCTGATCTTCATGGATGATGACCAGAGATAGCGTCGCCTCACCTTTCTCGTCGAAGATATCCGGCGGTAATCCGGTTTGTCCGTCATCAGCAGTGTAGTAGAGATAGAAGCCACCGGAGTTGGTGACGCCAGCTTCCCATAGCAGTTTGACCAGTGACATGGGCGTGTTGAGAAGCGTTGGGCTCTGGCTCTCCTTTGCAGCCTCAAACAACAATTCTCCGGTTGGATTGGTCACCGTTGAGAGATTGGTTTGCGAGAGGCCAAACGTGACGTTGCTGCCGCCCTCACCCACAAAATATGTACCGCTGCTTTGCGAGCCTTTGCTGTAGCCGAGTGTGAGAGATGCAAAGCTATGATCCGCTGAAAGACTTTGCAGCAATCGCTCCAAGATCAGAACACCAGCTGAATTCACCCCATTCAGCTCGTAGGTTGTTTTCAGAGCTGCATCTGTTGCGGCTTTGCCTTCCGCTGCTGGTGCATTCGTGGTCTGAGCTGGTAGTTTTTTGATGGAGAACTCAATCGTTGACGTCCAGCCATAGTTCGTCAGCGGGGTTTTAACTACCTTTCCGGTGGCAGCATCCATGGAGACCTGTTCGACAAGGAGCTGTGGGGGCACAACAGCACTGGTCTGCGCGGTGCTGGCACCCAATGCAGTCAAAGCACCTGAAAGCGTCCATAAACGCAAGTATTGAGTGTTTGACGGCTTTTCGGCATCGGTAGTGGGAACGTTGATTGGCTCTGCACTTTGCCAGTTGATGAAGTGCGGGATTGGGAAGGCGCTTGGTTGTTGCTCTACCTTTGCAAGGAGAGAGAGTTGCTCTGGTCCGGCTGGCAGGTACTCTGTCTTCCCGTAAGCGTTGACGGCTTCAATACGTTGATAGTCCTTGCTTGCAGTCGCCTCGCTGTCGGGTGGTACATCCACCTCGTATTTCAGGGTGGTTTGGTCATTTCCAAGTGAGATCCAGTCTGCATCCTTTGGTTTACTCAACAGCAAGGAGAGACTGCTTGTCAGCGGCGTTGGAATGGCAAGCTGCTGACCGGACAGAGCGAACAGTCCCACCTCATTCGGCAGACTGAGCTTTCCAGCCTCATCCGTTTCAACCCAGATGCCCTCAACAAGTGGTGTAATGCCATCTGTTGGCAGACGCATACCGTGGAAGTAATAGCGTGAGGCCATGCCTGACAGATGGGTGATGCCACCTGTACGCTGTACTTCCTTGATGAGCTCTCCAACAGGGAACTGAGGCAGATGCACGATACTCAGACTGCCAGCATCCGATCCTGCGTCGGAGCCTGATGCACCAGCAAACAGATCGGCAACCTCTCCGTTTGCGTCTACTGCCAGTGCTTCAACATCGGTTTCAAACTTCTGCGCGATGGATGAGAGCGTGTCTGCGTCTGCTGCCTTTTGCGTGAATGCAGGCATCTGCAGTGTAGACCCGACAACCAGAAGGTTCTGTTGTTGCTGTATGGTGTTGCTGTTGGTCAGCTCGTCGATTGTGATCCCAAGAGCAGAGGCCACTGCACACAGTGTTTGCCCTCCAGAGACTATGTGCTTCTTCTCAGTTCCATCTGACGCGATGTAATCGATCTGCGCACCACTTCGTAAAAGACCTGCGACTTTCTTGTTTTTACACATGAGGTCAGAGGCTTCGACAGTTGCCTTGTATGGGTTGTTACTGGACAGCGTCTGGAAGGAGCTGCCCGCCGGTATGACAAGCGGTGCTGTTGGAATTGTGACGTCTGCACCTTCTGTTAGAGGATGACTGTTGTTGGCTTTGAAGAGATCAGTGAGTGTGAATTTCACGCCAGAAAACGCACCTTGTTTGTTGATCCAACTCACAATGGCATTGGGTGTTTCTCCAGCTGTGAGTGGATAATTGAAGTCGCGCAGACCGCTCAAGAGGTTTTGCATCATCTGCCTCATAATAAGCATGAAGTAGTTTTCATAAACGTATGATGCAATTGATATTTTATCGCCAGATACATCTACTTCAGAGGATGGTTTCTTGCTCTCTTTTTCCACCTGAACACTGAGCTGGTTAAAGTAATCTGTTAAGTCCTTCAGATATTTGGTGGTTATCGTATTGTAGTCTGCAAAGGCATAGGAGAGCGCCGTTTTGCTGTCTTGTTCCAGCGCGATACTGAGCGATGGCACCATTGGGAAATAGGTTGCCTGCGCTTCACCCTGGCGTGAGGGCAAACCGATATCAAGTATGAATTGTTGCTGTAGGAATGAAGTGATGTCCTGCTGCGTCGGTGCGTCTGGCGAGGTTTCCAATCCGCTCAGGCTATCCAGTATGGCATTGATCTCAACCGTACTGATTACGTGTTTGTCGACCTGGTCTGCGCTGTGGCTTTCATCGCCCATCGTGGCAGCTATAAGCCAGCGGGTCACCATCTTGGCCAGAGCCTCAAAACCAGTATCAACTTGCTGCCCTGCTGCTTTCTCATAGAGTTCTGTGTCTTCCGGCGTTGCGGGGGCTGGTGCTGTAATGAACAGATTGGCGACGTAGCATGGCAGTTGGGGTGGACGGGCCTGTTCAGAGGAATACCAGTTCTCATCCTTTGCCAGGGTCAAGCCGTAACCCAGATGGATCTCCAGTGGGTTTTGAGAGGGGTCTGCGGCGGGTTGCAGATTTGCCCAGTTGAACTCAACGGGAACCGTCTCATAGGCCCCCGTCAGCATTGGCAAGCGGCTGTAGAGTGCGAGGCGGTCCGCTATCGGTGCTGCCAGCAGGCCCTCATAGGCTTCTGAATGATCCAGCCAAGGCGCGTCTTTCGGGTTCTGGATTGCACCTAGTGTGAACGTGGTGTGGACGTGTGCGGAGAAGCTGAAGCTTACTTTGATGGTGAAGAGGCCTAGATCAATCTTCGCTGATGCACGGACATCCACTTTAGCTGAGATTGTAAGCGGGATCGGCTCATATGAGGCGAGCCGGATCTGGGCGCTGACTTCGATCCTGATGTTGACCGAGGCCTTGATGATTGCAAAATCAATGGAGCCATAAAGCTTGCCGATGATGCCGAAGGTGCCAGTGAGGGAGAAGAAGTATTCTCCCTGCAATGACAATGCGCTTCCACTGCCTGAATGCGTATCATCATAGGCGTTCCACTTGCCTAGAATGCCTTGCAAAATACCAAAAGCCGTCAAACTGAAACCGGCTTTTAGAATGCCCATTTCAATAGACTTGCCAAGCCCCAACTGCGCGCCGAAACCAAAGACCAGATTGGGGTTGAAGAAACCCAGTTTGGATGTGGGTAGTCCCTTTACAGATGCCGCTGGCAACTTGCCAAAATAAAACCCTCCTCCGCCTTTTACCGGGATGCCCGGTGGTACGATGGCCTCAACTGAGAAGGAATGCGAGAAGTTGTTGTTCCAGGGGAAGCCCACATCAATCTGGAAGTCGCCGTTGGTGTAAACTTCGATGCCGAATGTTGGTAGTGTGATTGTGACGGCGCCAACGTCAATGCGGCGCATGATTTCTGGCAGTTCGATTGATGCGGAGAATTTGCCTAGCCCCGGTGATACTTTTTTGTAGATGACCTGAAAATCCAGACCGGAAAAGATCTTTGCCGCTTTGCCGCTGCAAGCAATCCGCAACGCATAAAGGCTGGGGTCTGTGAGGACCACCTGAAGTGTGAAAGTGTACTTTGGGCCGCTCTTTTCCAGCTCGCCTTGATGCTCCTGCCCCAACTCTTTGCTGGAATCGATCCTCAGAACACCGAAGTCAGTTGCAAACAGCCAGTTGATGTTACCAGCAAAGCCGATATCCGGCACTTTACCCACTGAAGGTTTGGGAAGATCCGCCAGTATATCGACAGCCTGCTGTACAGTGGTGACATCTTGCAGGCCTTTGACGTCTACATGCTGCCCGCCAGCAAGCAAGCGCAGGTCAAGATACTTGTTGCCTGCGCCGCCGGGACTAGGCGTCGTAGAGGGTTGGTCTGCACGCCACTTTGGGTTCTTTTTTGCCTCATTACTATCTGAAATCGGCCACAAGAAATGGCCGTCAAGCTCGACAGAGACACCTGCAGTCTTGTTGTAGGTAAGCGTAATCCCCGTCACAGTGGCGATCAGAATATCGATTGGCCCGATGTCGATGGTGAAACTGACCGTTTTATTTTTGAAATTCCATTTGAGTTCAAAATCGGAAAGTTTGACGTCATTCAGCAGGTCAAAAGGTGCAGCGAGACCAAACTTTGCTCCAGTCATCCATTCCACAAAGGTTTCGACCATGGCACCAAGTGTGGTCGTATCTGTGAACTTGATCGTGGCAGTCTGATCATCGTCTACTTCCGCCGAAAACTGACCCCATGTGATGCCGAAGTGAGAATGGGTTTTGGCATACTCATAAAATACCGTGAGTTCGATATTTTCCCAAAGGATGTCGGCAGTCAGCAAGGCATATTTGCCGTTTGCTTTTGCGGTTTCATACCGGACCAATGATCTTTCCGGGGGAATGAAGATAACCTCGTCATGGTCATCAAGTACCGGAATGCGTGCTTTACTGACGGGCAACAGCAGCTCACTTCCGCCCGTATCTCCAATTTTTGCCGTGAAGGTCGCGTCGCTCGGAAGCCAGCTTGGTCCGTCATCTTTGAGATCTACGGTGCCTCCGAACTCATAACTGGCTGCTGACGTCCCGGTCCCGGTTGAGAAGGTCACATTGAGGCCTGAGACGTCGATATCAAGTGCGCTCGTTGCCCAGCCAGTCCCAAGGTAGGCAGAAATGATCTGACTGATCTTGATGGGTATGTCGCCCTGCTCCCCACGGAACGTCCAGAGATGGTTTTGCGTGTTGAATGTGGCTGTCACATTAACCGGGACGGGCTGAACATTTGGCAGACCATCAAACAGAGTTGTTGAGGCTTTGATGGAGCCTACCGAGTTGGTTCCAACGCCTTTGACTTGAATGTAGATGTCGTTGAGCTCGAACTTTGCAGGTGGCAAGGTGATTTGCCAGCCTTCCAGATTTACGCCAGCCTCAACGGAATAGGTACTACTGTTCTTGTTCTGCCCGGGAGAATATTCCAGTGACAGGTTTGCAATATCTGCATCTACGTCAAGGTGATAGCCGCTCGGCAGCAGTGCGTTCACAAAGTCTGAGACAGGTATGTTCGCTCCATCCGAACTGAGCGTTGCCGTGACAGTGGTTTGCGGATAGGTGGCAGAGAGATCGAGAATTGCAGGTTTGTCGCTTGAACCGATTGTAGCATCCGTGGAGGCCACCCAACTTATCTGGCGTTTGCCAGTTGGCTGTGATGCAGTGATCTCAAAGCTCAGGTTGTTCAGCTTCAATCCGCCGAACAAATCCCACTCCTTGCTGTCTTGCAGCGAGACCTGAAAGCTTTCTATGCTCTTGGTTTTTGAATCATAGTTGAAACGCAGACCGTCTACATTCAACTCATTCAGGTCGGCGAACTCAGAAGGGATTGAGTTTGCAAAGTTCATCCCGCCCATGAGCGTGAATATGGAGTTCAGCGAAGGAGCTGCCTCCTCTGCAAATGTGCCCTGCACCACCATCTTGTTTTTGGCAGAGCTTGGGAAATCCATGTGGAATGGAATGAGCGTATCGCCGACCTCAACGGAGGTTTGTAAACCGCCTGTGAGGCGTGCGCCGTTGCTGGAAAACTCAACGGACAGGCCAGTGTCTTCCAGTGCGAACCATTCCACCCCCGGTAGCTCCAGTTTTTCCAATGAAAGCTGGAGTTGGACTTTGTAATTGCTGTGGTTTTTACTCGCTCGTCCTGTGCTGGAGACAGTGAGCACTACTTCCAGTTCCGTGCCGAGAAAGTCCGAGGTCTTTCCCTGCACGATGATCGTGCTGAGCTTTTTGGAGGTGTAAACGGGCTTTATGGTCACTGGGCTTTTTGCAGAGCCAATGGTCAACCCACCTGAACCCAGCACTGTTTGCAGGAAGGTGTGAAACGGCCCTTCTTTCAGCATATTGGGGATTAGAGCGAGCGCCCCTTTTTTTGTGCTCTGTGTCAGCGTGGTTTGCAGTGTTTGCAGATCAGAGAAGATACTGTCCGAGACGCCGCTGGCAACGGAAACGAGAGCAAATCTGGCCGCTAAAAACCCGAGCGCTTGTAAGAGCTTATCGTTTTGAGGGGCGGTGTAATATTGTTTGAGACCGTCAAAGTAGTCGAAATATTCGCCCTTCTCAGAGCGAAACTGGGTCTCAATATCCGCGATGGTTTGCGCCAGTTCATTGGGTGGCATCGTTGCTTTGTAGCCCTCCTGAAACGCAGAGATTCCAAGGGCAATCTGGTTTTTGGAGACATCCAAAAGTGTTGCAGTGGTTGGTGTTGTGCTACTGGCGGCCTTCCCCTTGCCGTTTCCAAATGTGCTCGGGTAAGGATTGGATGTGAAACTGCCGAGTTTAAAAAACGGTTTTCCCAGATTTACAGCCAGATTAACGCTTTGGGTGCCTTCCAGAACACTTGGCAATGTGGCTGCACCATACAGATACTCAATCACAGCTGGTGGCAGGTCAGACAAGGAAGTGACAACAGTCGCGCCCGGTTTCAATTTGCTGAGGAAAGCAGCACCTGCGGAGCCTGACAGATCTTTATTCAGGTAAATGCCAGTGCCTGAGCCAGAGGTATTTCGGAATAGTTGCTGGCTCTTGCAATAAGCGTTGATGTTCTTCGTGAGTTCATCAATAGAGGTGGTTACGCCCTGCTTTGCGGCATTCTTTTGAGGAAAGTATCGCGCAAGCGTTTGCCATGTGGAATTGCTCAGATCATCCAGAACAGCTATGACAACCGGCTTTTTGGTAAAGCCTTTTTGCTTTTGCAGAAGTGCGGATGCGGCGATGAGCTCAAAAGCAATCCCTTCTGCATTGCCGACAAGCGATGTTTTGTCTGTCGATGAACTTGGCAGGCTCGCAACCGGGAAGAACTCGATGCCGGACTGGCTGGATTTTCCAATAGCATTGCTGATGTTCTGTGCTGCGCTCAGTGCCTTGGTGTTGACCGCTGGGATCTTCCTTAGGTTCGCCCAGTTGAGCTTTGGGCTTATGTCCTGCTTGAAACTGCGATAGGCAAACTGTGGGCCTTGCAGGACCAGCTGATCATCAAGATTTATGGTCTGCTTGAGGCCCGGTAGCACCACCATAGAGTTGGCGGAGCAGGTCTTTTCGGCCTGTGTGCAGTTTTCTGCTGTCCAGAGATAGGGCTGGAGCAAAACAAAATAGCTGCATTTCACAGCAGTCGCGATGCTGGTGTTGTCGATGTTGGGAATGCTGCCGCCGCCACACAGGCAGAGCGGCACGGTACCAGACAGACCGGGCACTGAGCGATGGGTTATCTCGCCGACAGTGGTTTCCTGATAGGCGTGGAAGGTGATGGTGACGCTATCCAGCATCATTGGTGCGCGGGTGGTCGGGTCAAAGCCGGGCAACAGCTGTGCCAGTTCCTGTAGGAGTGTTTTCTGGCCGCTGTCGTAGATCAGATCCACATCTACCTGAAACCCAAGGGAAATCATCCGCCGCATAACGTTGATGGTGTTGGCGGCACTGCCTGATCTTGGGTCTTGTGACAGAAAGTAACGCAGTTTTTTGCCGCGCAGAAAATCCATGAGCCGTCCGATGATACCATTGGAGAGCGTTGCATTGAGATCCTGTGCAGCGGAGGCAAACAGTTGCACCAGATTGGAGAGCTCAGCGGACAGGCTCTCCTCATCACGTATAGCAACGCGCTCGAATGGTTCGATTGGACTGTGCTCGTTCATCTTGCTGCACCAGTGCTGATTGAAGGAGTGATTTATTTGCTATCAGCGGGCTCGTTGTTGTAGACCACGTACCAGGCCAGACCTGTGGTTTTGTCAGAGCCCTGACTGCTTTCATCCGGATCTGAAAACAGATAGAAAGATGTGGCACCGCTTGGCGGGATTTTGGCCAATCCCAGAAACTTGATAGCGATCTCATTGAGAACAAACATGTATTGCTTGCTGGCATCAGCCTCTTTGCTATTGGGATTTTCCGTGTAGAGCAGCTGGATCGGGCCGTAGGACATAGAAAGCACGTTCTGCAAGCTGATGAGCGAGGCACCGTTGGAGGAGCCCGGCATATGGATGGCAGTCTTGGATTTGTAGGTTTCGCCGGCCGAGTCTGGTGACCATGCCAGCAGCAGGTCTGCGGTGAGGCCCAGTTTGCCAGCAAGATCTCCGGGGGTACCAAGGCTAACTTCGAACTTAAGGCCGTTCCATGAGCCTGGCAGACCTTGCTGGCGGACGTTGGTCACAACATTCAAGTATCCCATGGAAGCTGGCGTTTTATCTGCGCTGTCGGAGCTGACAAACCCTTTCAGTTGCAATGGCATAGTAGCGACAAGGCTGCCGCTGCGAGGCGTACTGTTTTTGCTGTCGAATGTCAGTTGAGAGCTGTCCCAAGTGATCTTCTGGCTCTCATAGGCGTTTTCTTGTGTGAAGCTCATTTGCAGGCCGAGCTCGTTAAACGCCAGCCCATTTTGGCTGGTTTGTTGGTCTGGCTCATTGCCGAAGGAGAACAAGTCGACCGGCTCGTTCTTGCCTGCACTGAGGATTGCGAAATCGAGGAAGCCAGTGAAGGCGAAGCGGATGAGTGGTTCTGTTTGATTTTCCTGTGCTTTTCCGTGTTTGGAGATCGTGTTCATCCGCGCGGATGTGAACTCTGTCTGCTCCAGGATGTTGTTGTCGACCGTGAACAGATAGGGATGGGTTGCGGCCATGGTGTAGGACGGGTGGTTGTTGTTGTCCTGATAGCTTGCTTTCATAATCAGCGACTTATACTGGCTGCCTTTGGGCTGTGGTTGGCCTGCCGGTAAAACGGGCTTTGAACTGACCGTATCGCTGCCAAAAATCTTGGTCATGGAAAGTTGTGCAAAGGAGGAGAACTTCTTTATTGCCGAGTTCTCAAAAAGCACTTTGAGCGAGAGCAGGATGAAGTCATATGTGCGCGTTGCAGAGGGCACAACCGACTCCGGGCTTGTCGCTCCCTTTGGTACAATGAGGTCATTGTCTTCGTAGTAAATCAGCCCATAGACCGAGCTTTGCTTCTTTATTTCAATTTTTTCACCACTTGCACCTGCCTTGATTTGATTGATGCGGATAGCGAGATGGTGGGCATAAAACTTTGCCGGATCGCGCACACCGGCCACAATACCTGCCAGTTGCTCGGGCGGTGATTTGATACGCGCGCGTAGCATAAGTACACCGGTCCAGTTGGGGTCGGCAGCAGTCTGGTTGAAGCTTTCGAAGTACTCAGTTGCGGGGTTTTCATAGGCTGCTTTGAAGTAATCCTGAAGCCATGAGGAGACGTTGACCAGCTGGGCTTTGTCTGGTTTGTTTTCGCGCTCGGTTGTTGGAGCGGCGAAGATTTCCTTTTGGGTCCATTTTTGTGGATTGGAGATGAGGTTGTCTTTTTCATTGCCCTTCGGATCGTAGAGTGGGCCGCGTATTCCTTTAATAATCAATATGTTGGCGTAGTCACCAAAATCTGGCGAGTTACCGACGTCTGCTTCAATCTGCCAGTCTTCGATATTCAGCGTGTTGAGGAAGGTTGAGCCTGTTTCACCTAATTCTGAAGGGTTTGCAGCAACCAGAAACAGTTGATTGGTCTGGAAGGCCTCTATGAGTTTGGGGGATAAGTCTTTGAAGGTAAAATCGGAAGGTGTTGGTACTTTGATTTGAGCGAGCTTAACCTCCTTCCAATGACTGGCGTCATTGGGTGATTGCAGCGTGGCGATCACACCCAGTGGGGTTGTCAGGGTTGCATCCCCCTCTCCTGTTTGCGCCTTAGCCTCTCTGGCGTTGGACTGAGCGTTGGTCAGAGATGCAATCACCTTACGGCGGGTCGGAGCAATGATGCTTTTTTCAAACAGGGCGACATCGCACTGGGAGTAACTCGGGTCACCCTCATCCGTACCGCTGTAAGGGAACATGGGGAAGGCCTGATCTTCCATTTGCGGCAGTGTGTAAGCGGGGCTGACGGTGCCCAGCAACTCCTTGTTTTCCTGCCATATTTCATCGTCATAACCGTGCAGTGCGCTGCCGTGGGGATGCGCCACATAGGTGATGGATGCCCCACTTTTTTCTACAGCGTTCTCTGGTGGGAATACCTGTACATACGACGTTTTGTAGTTGCCTTTGAGCGGCGCACCTTTGGGTGCAGGGCGTCCAACAGGAGATGACAAAGGCAACGGGAAAACCGGCGCGTAGGCGGGCTGATCGGGCACAAACCGCAGCCGTGCTCCATCAGAGAACGCGTGTTTTGCAACACCTGGGACTTCCAGAAACTCTGTGCCGCCCAGTCCGCACATGAAGCGGGCTTTTGTATCGCCTTTTGCGACTGGTGCGCAGACGAGGAAATCACCGACAGGACTGGCGATAAAACTATGAAGTGATGAGGCATTCTCGTAGCTTGGGGTGAGGATAATACCTGCAGGCAGTGCATCAGTCATATGACTGTCAGCGGTGATACTCTGTAAAACAACAGGAGCGCCGTAGGTGGTTCGGTAGAAACTGTTCAGGGTTGGTCCCTGCCCGCTTTCCTCTTCGGTGCGGAAATAGAAGGCGCAGCGGTTGGGGTTTGTCCGGTTATGCGTCGGGTAGTTGTTCAACGCGTCGGTGACGTCCACAATAAGCGTCATAGGCAGAGGATTACGGCTGCCACCATCGCCTGTACCCAAGGCAAAGCGTTGGCCATTGACGCCGGTTTTGGTCTCCGCATCTTTCGTAACCCATTGAAAACCCAGATTCCATTGATCATGGAGAGCGCCGCGCTCGAACTCAGCATCAAATACGATTGCCCCACGATCCGGACCGGAACAGCGGATGTCTGCTTTGCTCACCGACCCTGTATCCGGGCTGAGATATCCTCCCAGTTGGATGGCAGATTCTGAGAGTTGCAGGTTCTCTTCATCTTCAGAAACACCGATATAAGCGCTTGAATAGAACTCGATGGTGAGCTCGGGCGCCAGAAGGTAAGACAGGCTGCTGGTTGTCTCTGTTCCGGCGGCGTTGATGGAAAAGAAGGCTGGGCGTTGGCCTTTGTAATCCTGCGGGACTGGCAGCGGTGTTAAGTCTCTGGGAAGCCACATGAAACCGCGCAGTACATTCATGCTTTGCAGGTAAGCTTGCAAGCCGGACACCAAGTCCTGTTGACTGCTCTCTTTGCCTCCACATTCCAGCGGGTCCGGGCAGTAGATGAAGGAGCCTGAATAGGTTTTGCTGGTGAGCGCATCTTTGAGCGAAATACGCTTGGGGAGTTTGGCTTTTCGGGCGGCTACCTTGCTGACAACAAACGCAAAACCACCAGCGTTGTCGCCAGAGTTTGGAGCCAGATAAAGGCTTTTGCAGGTTTGTTGCAGGAAATCCATTGCTCAGCTCCCAAAGCCCATTCCATCAACGGGGATAAAGACAGAATTCGGGAGCACTGCTCCGCGTTTTTAAGGGGAACATAGGGTGCAGGCAGGCTTCAATTTGCGACAATTGAAGGTTCACAAAGTGAACTGAAAAGGTTTCATCTGTAAGAAACTGTTTTCGCTTCACAAATCTGAGGCCGCTTGAAATTACTAAGTAACATCAGATCATTAGTGCGCATTGCACACCAAATGCCTTGTGAGCTGAAAAATGATCGTGTTTTTGTGCGTTGGTTTGCGTTTTTTACGTGTGAGCTGCGTTTTTTTGTTAAACGCGCAAACGGCAGACTGATGCATACTCAGCCTGCCGTTTGCTCTGTCAAATCAGTTTAGGCGAAGGTGACGCCAGCCTTTGTCATTGGTAGTTCGGTCACACGTGGTCCTTTCGCGGCGATGGCGTTTGCCAGTGCCGGAGCGGATGGTGGTGTGCCCGGTTCACCGACACCTGTTGGGGCTTCGGTGGAGAGGATAATGTGTGTTTCGATCTCGCCGATATCCCCGATGCGGAGCGGCTCGTAGTCCGGGAAGTTTTGTTGGACAACTTCACCGTTCTCCAGCGTGATCTCATCGCGCATGGCGTGGCCGAGGCCGTAGCCGATGCCACCTTCCATCTGCGCCTTGATCACGTCCGGGTTGACCGGGATACCGCAATCAACCGCGCAGGTGACTTTTTCGATCTTCACGCCGTTTTCTGCATCGCCTGAAATCTCGACGACTTCCGCGACATAACTGCCAAAGGACTTGTGGACCGCGACACCTTGAGAGCGTCCCTCAGCGCCTTTGCCCCAGTTGCCCTTTTCAGCTGCCAGTTTAAGAACGCCCGTCAGTCGTTTTTGATCTGGCGTATCGCCTGCCAGATGTGCCAGACGGAACTCAACCGGATCACGACCCGCTGCTGTTGCAACGGCGTCCATCATGGCTTCCATGACGTAGGCAGTGTGAGTGTGACCAACGGAACGCCACCACAAAACGGTTGTGGCTGGTTTGATGTCCGTCAGGCCTGCAAACATGCCCGGGATGGAGTACGGTGTTGGTGTGACGCCTTCTACAGAAAGGTGATCAACCCCATCATGCACCGAGAACGCCTCAAACGGAGTGCCTTTGGAGATGGACTGGCCTGCAACGCGGTGGTCCCAGCCAGCGATGTTGCCATCCGCATCAAGACCAACACGAACCTTGTGTGCAAATGCCGGACGGTAGTAGCCGCCGGTGATGTCATCTTCGCGGGACCACACCAGTTTGACCGGGCGGCGGCGATCCGTCATCACAAAGGCAAGCGCTGCTTCTACCTGATAATCAACCGTTGGTGTTGCACGGCGACCGAAGGAGCCGCCAGCGAACATGGTGTTGACCTGCACCTTGTCCATAGGCACCTGAAGGATTTGCGCAATCGCTGCATGTGGTGAGGTTGGCATCTGACAGCCGTCATGCAGGATCACGCCGCCATCTTCTGTCGCCTCAATGGTGCAGGTAAGCGGTTCCATTGGCGCATGAGCAAGCAATGGGAAGTAGAAGGTCTCTTCGACCACCTTTTCTGCGTTTTTAATCGCACCTGCAATCTCGGCCTGATCGTTTTTGGTCAGGTTGTATTCCGGTTCCATGTTAACAGCAGCCATCAGCTCCTTATAGACATCCTCGGAACTGCGGCTTTCAGCAGCTGAGTTGTCCCAGGTGACTTCCAGAGCTTCACGTGCCTGCAGAGAGGCCCATGTGTTTTCTGCGTAAACAGCGACACCAGCTTTGTTGGGCAGTGTGGCCGCACGGATGAAGCCTTTGACAGGCTTTGCTGCGCTGTCATCAAAGGACGTGACAGTTGCACCTTTGCGGGTGGCCCGCTTGATGGTGACGACCATCTGATTATCAAGCTGGATGTCCATCGCGTATTTGGCAGTGCCGTTGATCTTCGGCGGTGTGTCCTTGCGGCGCACATTGGCATTGCCGATCAACTTGAACTCGGACGGATCTTTCAGGCGCGGGTTTTCAGGTGCGGTCATCTTGCTGGCAGCTGCTACAAACTCGCCGATTGGCGCTTTGTTGCCGCCACCTGAGATCACACCATCTTCCAGCTTGAGCTGGGCGGCGGGTACATCCCAAGCCAGTGATGCGGCTTGCAAAAGCACTTCACGGGCGGCAGCGCCTGCCTGACGATACTGCTTGAAGCTGTTGAACATGGCGGTGGAGCCGCCGGTGCCCTGAACAGGGCCGAACGCGGTGTTGTTGTAAAGTTTGGGATTGGAAGGGGCGAACTCATACTCTATCGCATCCATGCTGACGCCCAGCTCTTCTGCGATGAGTGTGGTGAGGCCGGTTGATGGACCCTGCCCCATTTCAAAGTGCTTGGCGATGGCGGTGACAGTGCCGTCTGCAGCAATCTTTACAAACGGGTTGAGCATTGTGGTTTCCGCGCTATTTGCAGCGGCCATAACACCTGATGGGGCAACACCAATAACAAGAACTGCAGCGGCAGAGGCTGCGGCACCTTTAAGGAAGCCGCGACGAGAAGAAGATACATTCATATCAAGCCTCCATAATTTCTGATGCACGTACGATGGCGGAGCGAATGCGCTGGTAGGTGGCGCATCGGCAGGCGTTGCCGTCCATGTAATCGTCAATTTCTTCCAGTGTCGGCTTTGCGTTTTCAGAGAGCAAGCCAACGGCGGACATGATCTGGCCGGACTGACAGTAACCGCACTGGACCACGTCCAGCTCTGTCCATGCCTGTTGCACGGCTTGTGCTGGCGAAGACTTCAGGCCTTCAATTGTGGTGATCTCAGAATCTTCCACATCTTCAATAAATGTTTGGCAGGAGCGGACCGGCTCGCCATCCATATGAACGGTGCACGCCCCACACGAGGCGACACCACACCCGAATTTTGTTCCGGTGAGCATGAGTTCATCGCGGATCACCCAAAGAAGCGGGGTTCCTGGTTCGGCATCGACCTTATGCGTCTGGCCGTTCAGCTTTAAAGAAATTGCCATCAAAAAAAATCCCTTTTTTGATCCGTAGCGGTTGGCTGGGTCAGCAATAATCTCAGGCACTGTTTGTATGGGGCAGTGTTGTATGCGGAATGCGCTATTCTGCTTTTTGAGCCTGAAACAGATGATCTGTAGTTATCCCTAGCACTCACCTCTCTCGCATTCAGTGGCAAATCGCGCCAAAGTACTGCCATATCGCGCCACTATGTAAATTGGTACTGGCACACCTAGCAAAAATTCGAGATGAAAGAGTGGCAAGACCAATGAGACCGAGCCGAGCATGACGAAACACGCACACCTTTACCCTGGCGCTGCCATGATGGCGCAAATTATTCAGTACCTTGACCTGCCTGTTGACCGGGTGATGCGCCGTGCGGGAGTTTCAATCGAGCAGTTGGGTCCGACGGCCAAGGGCATCACACAGGCGCAGTATTTCGCCATTTGGCATGCGCTGCATCAGGAATATGGCGGCAACGATCTGGCAATCAAACTTGGGCACACCATCAAGCAAGGCACATTTGTTCCGCACGCCTTTGCGTTTTCCTGTAGCCCAAACATTGAGGAGGGTGTGAAGCGTCTTGCGCTGTTCAAGCCTCTGATTGCGCCTATCCGGCTGGAAGTTGAGCGTACAGACAGTACGGTGTCCATCTTGTTTACCTCCAGCGATCCGAAAGAACCGTTTCCTGAAATTCTGGCTCAGTTCGAGATTGTCTACTTCACTAATTGCAGCCGCACCTTTACCGGAGAGCAGATTGTGCCGCTCAGTGTGGGAGGTCCTGTTGGGGATCTGGACTGGTCTGCTGTTGAAGCGGAATGCGGGGTGAAGGCAACTCCTGCTCCGGTGGCGCACATCACCCTTTCGCTGCAGGACGCGACCCGTCCGCTGATCACACAGATGGAAGGCATGTGGGATACGTTTGAAGACGGGCTGCGCCAGAAACTGCAGAGCACGGGCAGCTCTGATGAGATGTCCCGCCGGGTGAAAAACGCGTTGCTGGAAAGCCTGCCAGCGGGGCAGAATACCATTGACGTAATCAGCCAGAACCTGAATGCCAGCAAGCGGACCTTGCAACGCAAGCTGAAGGAAGAAGGCAAGAGCTTTCAGGATATTTTGAGTGAGACCCGCGCTGAACTCTCCCAGCACTATCTGGTGCGTAGTGAGCTGAGCATTCCGGAAATCTCTTATCTGCTTGGGTACAAGGACACCGGATCGTTCTTTCGCGCATTTCACAGCTGGACAGGCAAGACGCCGATGGAAGTGCGCGGAATTGCTTAAGAGCTATCTAATTTAGCCGTGCATGAAGAAAGCTTCATGAAACCTTGGGCTGATAAGAGCCCGGCATGGCTATTCTATTTGTTCTTTCGGGATTGCCTGGTGTTGGTAAAACGACCTTGGCAAAGGCCCTTTCTCCACACCTGCAGGCCGTTCATTTACGTATTGATTCACTTGAGGCTGCCCTCAAGACCTCCGTTCTTGCGATTTCGCGCGCAGAAGATGCCGGTTATGTTGCAGCAGCAGCTGTTGCCAAAGACAACTTGCTGCTTGGCAACAACGTGATTGCAGATGCGGTGAATCCGATTGAGATCACCCGCAACATTTGGCTGGAAGCGGCGCTGGGCGCCAAGGTGAAAGCGCTTAACATCGAAGTGATCTGCTCTGATGAGGCTGAACACAAGACGCGTGTTGAGACCCGACACAACGATATCTCCGCCATGTCACTCCCCAGTTGGGAGGACGTACAGCGGCGACGCTATGAGCCCTGGAAGAAGCACCGTCTTGTGGTCGACACCTATGAAAAGCCCATTGAAGACAGTGTTGAAGAGGTCATTGAGGCCTTCAGCCAGCTGGTGCGGTACGGGTCTTACTGAGGTTTTGCACCTTTCACAGACCTGATCGCATGCCCCTCTTATTTTCCTTCGTTTCATAATGGCCTAAGAGATTTCTTCAGGCACAATTCAGTTTCATGTTCTTTGTAGATGTGAAAGAGTTGAGGCAAATGTTGGGTGTACTTCGCCCTAGTGGAAGGAACACATGCGCGTATTGTTGGTTGAGGACGAGCGGCTGATCGCCGACGCAATCAAAGCTTTTCTGGAACGTCATGAATTTATAGTGGACTGGGTCGATGATGGTCTTTTGGCAGAAGACGCTCTGAGAACCGGAGAATTCGACCTGGTTATTCTTGATCTGGGTCTACCTGGCCAGGACGGTCTGGAGTTTTTACGGGCCGTTCGCGATGACAAGGCGGATGTGCCTATTCTGATCCTGTCTGCGCGGGAGACTACCAAGAACCGGATTGACGGGCTTAATCTGGGTGCAGATGATTATCTGACCAAACCGTTTGATATGGAAGAACTTCTGGCCCGGTGCCGGGCGCTGGTGCGCCGGTCTGCCGGACGAACCCGGATGTTGCTGCAGCACGGGGCGTTGACGCTTGATCTGGACCAGAAGAAGGCCTGTTACGACAGCGCTGAGGTTGTGTTGCAACCCCTCGCCTTCCGCTTGCTAACAATCCTGCTGGAGCGCCGGGGCCGCGTGGTTTCCAAGTCAGATCTCATGGAAAAACTCTATGGCTGGGAGGAGAACGCGGAAAGCAATGTGCTTGAGGTGTATGTCTCTCAGATCCGCCGCAAGACCACCCCAAAGCTGATCAGAACAATCCGGGGGGTTGGCTACATCGTGGATGAGGACATCCCGGCATGAAACTTTCATCAATCCGTCGCCGAATACTCATCTTTCTGATCCCATTGTTGTTTGTGGTCTGGGGTGTTTTTTCCGCCATTGTCTACAATTTGACCGAGGAAGAGCTCTATGAGACCCATGATGCACAGACCTTTCAGCTTGCCAGCGTAATTGCGCAGCTTCAAGGTGACACCATTTCTCCCGAACACTTGGATGAGCATCATGTGATTGGGGATTACTTCGTCGTTATTCGCGACGCTTCGGGCAATGATATATACAAGTCCTCCGACAAGGTGGTGCTGCCGAAAACACTAAAGCCGGGTGTTCAAGAAATT
The DNA here is from genome assembly GCF_001623285.1 of Pseudovibrio sp. Ad26. Taxonomy (NCBI): domain Bacteria; kingdom Pseudomonadati; phylum Pseudomonadota; class Alphaproteobacteria; order Hyphomicrobiales; family Stappiaceae; genus Pseudovibrio; species Pseudovibrio sp. Ad26. The sequence continues at coordinate 129,487 of NZ_LMCE01000061.1, read as the reverse complement.
GAACATGGTCGGGACGATTGGGTTGTCTGGAACTTTCCGGGGCAAAAAACAGGTCAGCACTATATCATCGGTGTCATTTTTGATGAGGCAATCGAGCTGGCAGATCAGACAGTTGCGACCGTCTCTATTCCTTTAGCTCTGGTGCTCGTCTTTTCCATCATTGCGACGATATTCATCGTCAAACGCGGGCTTCGTCCTCTCACAACTCTTTCAGAAACGCTAGCAACGCGGGAGCCGGGAAATCTGGGCAAAGTGACAGTGGAGAAGCAGGCGGATGAGCTGGTTCCTATTGTGGACTCCCTGAACATGCTGTTTGACAAGATTGAAGAGCACCTTGCCCGTGAACAGCGCTTTATTGATGATGCGGCACATGAAATCAGAACACCATTGACTGTGGTGAAGGCGCAGTGTCAGGTGATTGAGCGGGAAACACTGGATGATGCGACACGACTGCGGTTTGACAACATCATTGAAGGTGTTGATCGGGCGACCCATCTGGCCGCCAAGCTTTTAGAGCATGCCCGCGCAGGTCAGGATACCCATAAGGAAATAACAGAGCACGATCTGTTACCTGTGCTTCAGGAAAGCCTCGCCCAACAGGCTCACGCGGCGCTTGATAAAAACGTGGAGCTGCAACTGCTGCAGTCTGAGCATGTGGAAGCTGTTGTTGATCCAGAGGATCTGAGCGCTGTGCTTGGCAACCTGATTGGCAACGCTATCCGGCATACTCCGGTTGATGGACAGGTGATTGTGGTTCTGAACCGGGATGATGATCATATCCAACTGAGCGTTGAAGACAGCGGACCGGGTGTGCCTGAAGAGTTTCGCGAGAAGGTTTTTGAGCGGTTCTTCCGCATGCCGGGGCAATCAAGTTCTGGTGCCGGTCTTGGCCTGTCTATTACGCAAACTCTGTGTCGCCGCAATGGGATCGAGATATCTCTTGGCAAGAGTGAGCGTCTGGGCGGAGCCTGTTTTGTGCTTAAACTGAAAAAGTAGTGTCGCAAACTTCAGGTAGGTTTCAGCTTATGAGTGATTTTAGGGGAAGCACTCAGATTGAAACCTACTCCGAAGCTGCGCTTGCAACTCACACGGAGTTTTCTGATTATGAATGGTGTGCGATGTCCCCCAACGACGTCACTCACCTTTCATAGCCAGAGTTTCATCTGAGTGCGCATCATCAATTCAAATTGAGCGTACCGGAATGAAACCGATTGGCCTGACCTTCATTATCGCCAGCATCCTCCCCCCCCTTTTGATTTTCTCCCAGTTTGGGGGACAAGCAGACTCAGGTGTCTTGCTGAGCCAGTATTTTGGCATGGTTTCCCTGATCTTTATGGGGCTGGTTCAGGTGATGGCCACACGGATGAAAGGCGTTGAGGCTCTATTTGGTCCGCTGGACCGCGTGTATGTCTTACATAAATGGCTGGCGATCTTCGCTATTGCTGCAGCTTTTCTGCATGAAAGCCTTGACGCGGATGCACTTGCTAAAACCGTTGCTGGTGGGGAAACAGACGGGCTGGCGCATAAGCTGGGCGAAATCGGATATAACGGTATTCTGATCCTGGGCCTTGGTTCTCTGGCGACCTTCATCCCCTATAATATCTGGCGCTGGACACATCGTTTGATCGGCATATTCTTCGCGCTTGCTGCGGCGCACTTTCTGATGATCCCCAACGTGTTCTCATGGAGTGATCCGATTGGTCTTTATGTTGCAGCCTTTTGTTTTGCTGGTGTCGCGTCCTTCTTGTATCTGACTTACAAAGGCATGGTTGGACGCACAAAGACCTATGAGGTCGAAGATATTCAGATTTACGGGCGCATCACCAGTGTGACGCTGAAACCTGAAGGCAAGCCTACCTCTCATGATGCCGGTAAGTTTGCTTACGTCTCCTTTGATCAGGATGGCATGGGCGAAGTGCACCCTTACACGATTGCCTCTGCCCCGCGAAAAGATGGCCGGTTACGGTTCTGCATTTCTGCGCTGGGGGATTACACCTCTCGCGTCCACGAGCTTCAGATCGGCACAAAAGCTCAAATCAGCAAGGGATATGGCGGGTTTCGCCCAATTGCTTCCAATCGCGATCAGATCTGGATTGCAGGCGGTGTTGGTATCACGCCTTTCCTGTCGTGGGCGCAGACTTTAACCGGAGAGGAAACCGGGCAGTTCTACCTTTATTACGGCGTTCGCAACCGATTGGAGAACCCATTTGAAGAGGAACTGGAAGCGCTGCAGAGCCGATTACCAAACCTTCATGTGCAGTACTTTGAGTCTGACATGGGTGAGTACATTGATGCACGGTTGCTGAAAATCCTGCAGGGAAAATTCTTTGATGTGATGCCGATTGCATTCTGTGGTCCAGAAGTGATGCGGAAAGCATTGATGCGTGATCTGAAAGCCCTGAAGTACCCGTTGCGTCTGTTTCATTATGAAGAATTCCAGATGCGCTCCGGTCTTGGCTTGCGGAAATTGTTTAAGTTTCTGGTTCAACAAGTTAACCGGCATTCTGGAAAGTTCGCCCCGGCCAAGTAAAGCTTGGCCAATCGGAGGATAGCTGCATGACCTGCTGGTGCAGCTATCCTTTCTCTCAAGCCGGATACCGTTATTACTTGTCTGGTTTAGCGGCCCCTTCGAAAGGCTTAGGGGCGCTAAGATCAATGAAATTAAATCAATATATTAATTGAGATTTGGAGGGTTCAATCAGAACCAATAATTCTGCTTATTTTTAGGATCATTGGCTCATGACAAAAATCGCCTCCCGCTCGATTACGACCGACATCCCTGCTCCTTCCGATGATCGTCGCTCAAAGTCTCCAATCGTTTGTTACGAAGTGGATCACTTGCCGACCTATGACGCTAAGCTTTATCAGCAGGCTAAAGAGAGCTTAGAGAAGATTGACGAGGTCGTGGTGCCCCCGCGTGATGGTAGGCATTTCAAGGTGCCTGCTGGCCATTTCTTCCGGATTGTGAGTGTAGAAGGCCCACAGGTAGGTGATCTCAACTTGTGGAATGCCAATGACCTTAATGAACGGTTTTTCAGCGGCAAGACCCGCCAGCTGCACGCCTCTCACCTTTCGACTGGTGACAGACTATGGAGCACGATGCCTTATCTGCGTCCTATGGCAACGATTACGCAAGATACGCTGGACTGGTACGGCTGGGATGATGATGGCGCGGGTGTGCATGATGTGATTGGTACACGCTGCGACCCTTACACCAACCACATGCTCAAGAACGTGGATTATAACCATTGTTGCCACTCCAACCTGACCCGCGCTCTGGCAGATGCGAAAGGTCTTTCGCTGGATGGAGCTGAACCTCATGTGCACGATGTGATGAACGTTTTCATGTGCACAGGCTTTACCCGCGATACAAACCAGTACTTCATGAAGGCCAGCCCTGTTCGTCCAGGTGATTTTATTGAGTTCTTTGCTGAGATCGACCTTCTGGGGGCGCTTTCTGCTTGCCCGGGCGGCGATTGCGGAAGCAGTCATTCAGACGACAACACGCCTTGCTACCCGCTTCTTGTCGAGATTTTCAAACCGGCAGAGGGCAGTCTGAAAGGCTGGACTGCCGCCAAACGCAGTGGTTATGCAGGTCGGCACCAAGCCTGATCTTGTTTGATTTGGCCAGACGCAGTTGCTCTTCGTGTTACGGCACGAGGACAGCTGCGCCGGATAGCCGTCCCTCACGCAAATCTTCCAGTGCCTGATTGGCCTGTTCCAGCTTGTAGGGAATACAGTGGGTTTTTACGCCTGCTTGTTTGGCGAGGGGAAAGAACTCCAACCCATCTTCGCGGGTCAGGTTGGCAACGGAAACGACCTCCCGCTCCTCCCACAAAAGTGCATAGGGCATTTGCGGGATGTCACTCATATGAATGCCGCCGCACACCACACGCCCGCCTTTGCGCAGAGCACTCAACGCAGCTGGAACGAGTGGACCCACGGGGGCAAAGATGAGGGCTGCATCCAGTTTTTCTGGTGGCTGGTCTTCAGAGCTGCCTGCCCAAATGGCTCCAAGTTCTCTTGCAAAGTCCTGGGCCTGCGTATCGCCTGCTCTGGTGAAGGCATAGACGTCACGACCTTGCCAGATGCAGATCTGCGCGATGATATGGGCGGCGGCACCAAAGCCGTAAATACCTATCTTTCTGCCTTTGCCAGCCTTCTTTAAAGATCGCCAGCCGATTAAGCCGGCACACAGAAGTGGCGCAAGCGATACCGGATCTGCGTCTTCATCCAGCTCAAATGCAAAATGCCGGTCTGCGATGGTGTGGGTCGCAAAGCCGCCATCGCGTGTGTAGCCCGTGAAGATGGGGTGATCACAGAGGTTTTCCTGATGATTTTGGCAAAAGGAACAACAGCCGCACGTGTGTCCAAGCCAAGGGATGCCTACTCTACTGCCGATTTTGAGATCCTGAACACCTGCCCCACATGCACGCACTCTCCCAACAATCTCGTGTCCGGGAATGAGCGGGAGTTTTGGTTTCGTGAGATTACCATCCACGACGTGAAGGTCTGTCCGGCAAACCGCACAGGCCTCAACCTCAACCAGAATCTCACCGGAGCGTGGTGTTGGTGGAGAACCACGTTCCTGCAAGACAAGAGGCTTTCCAATATCGGTCAGAACCATTGCTTTCATGAGGGAGTTCCTTCTCACGGAGGCTACGATTGCGTGCAGATTACACGCCCTTATCCTAAGAAAGTCTGGTGCGTTGAAGGCGGATCTTCATCGGCCATGAGCATCGCAGAATTAGATCAATAATAAGAGAAAACCGAACCATTTATCACAACGCATATTTCATGAAGGTCCGTCATAACGGTCTGGTGCGCGTACGCGTCAAGATTGTTGGAGTGGAGCTTTGCGGAGATGCCAGACGCATCTGACCGGCAATGTTCCTGTTTGAATGTCTCTCATAATTAGGGTGAGTGAACCTTCGATGCCAGAACCCGAAACCAGAACAGCCCCCCCTGAAAGTCAGATGAGTTCCGCCGAGGAATCCTGGGCTCTGCAGATGTATAAGGTGCTCGGCGAAGAGTTCCCGTTGATGTCACAAGCTTTCTCCGTACTTTATGTGGCGGAGAGAGAACGAGAGCGGACAGAACTCGCGGAAGCAACTGCTCAGATGGACGAGCATGACCTTTATCTGGCTGAGCGGGATGCCCGACGCGCTGCTGCTGCTGTAATGACATTTGATGATACTGATCGGGTTTTTGAACTCAAAGATGAGATGAAGTTGCTCGAAGATAATCCACTCGAAATGATCGATATGCCTGATGCACCTGACACGACCTTTGGCAGTGTAATCAGCGATCAAATCGCAGCTTTTAGGTTACAGAAAGAAGAACTTTTTCTCGAAGTTCAGGTCTTTAAGGGCCTGGAAGATGAGAAGATGGCTTTCACAACTGCCAATGAGCTGGTTGGGATGCTTTTGGACAAAGCCTTTATTCAAAGCGGCGTCTACAACTTTGCGGCTTGTGAGGTGACACTGGCTGAGGTGGAACGCAAGCTCAAAGACATGAAAAATCTCCTGCTGGATGCACAAGTACACCCAGCAACTTACGTTAGCAGCGAAGATCAGGTTCTGATTGCTCAGGATGTTAAGAAGGTGAAGGAGATTATCTTCGACATGCAGGACATCGGTTATACCGGTTTGGGAACAATTCTGCTCATTGAGATGAACCAGTATCAGGACGCGGTCTTACGACCAGAGGACCCTCGCTGGAAAGAGCTCTTATCAGATGCGGAGGCCTGCAAAAAAGCTCTGCCCGAGCTACGCAGCTCAGCCAAGTATATTGAGACCTTGTGCGAGAGCATGACCATGGCGCGGCCAACCACAGCCGCAACGGATACACTTGAGGAACTTCGCGACTATCAAAGCGACAGTTCACGCGATCTATCGGCAACCCTGCGCGCTATCGCAACTCTGAAGGGGGTCGCTGCACGCCGTGAACGGTGGATCAAACAAGACGAATGGGCGCAAAATAATCTGGATGGACGCACCCAAGCCTATCGCAAACAACTTGAGAAATTTGTCGTATTTGATGCAGACCATCAGGTCGTCACGAAGGAGAGCAAGACAGAAGCTCGTGCGCGTGCTGTTGACACTGAAGGGCTGGATAAAGATGTCATGGCGACCATCCCGAAACGGCCCGACCGTAAGGACGTTAAGGCTGTTCCCCGTGCAACGATCAACAAGCTTCTGGAATCTCTTGAATTTTTAGATGAACTGCGATCATCAGGCGTAACGGGTATGGAAGCCATTGCGCTTGAAGAGTTCATTAAGACAGAAGACATTCTGGCAGGTATCAACGCCAATCCAACTGGATACGATGACCTACAGACCCGTACTCAAAAGATTCTTGATAAAGTCGCAGACACCAAGACAGGAAAGAAAGCGATTTACTACATTGAAGCCAAGATGAACCTTGAAGAAGATGTTCGTCTTTTACGCGAACAAGCGCCAGATATGAACATCAACAAGGCCTTAGGTCGGTGTAACAAGCTGGACGGAGGGCGTCTGCAGCCTCTGCTCAGACAACTTGATGACGCTGTCAGTTTCAGAGCCGTCTTTGAAATGAAACTTGATCCTATTGAAAAGACTTTCAAGGAGATCCCAAGTTTGCTCGCGAAATTGGGCGCGGCGCGTCCTGAGCTTGCCGATAGATTTAAAAGGATCAGGCAGCCCAAACATGAGAAAGTCTATCATGGTGAGCTAGAGTTGGAGCTGAAACAGGCTCAAGTGACGGCCCATAACGCAGACACTGTTGATGATCTGAAAGAAGCAATCTCACAGGTGAATGCCGTCAAAGTTAAAGCGGACAAGTATGTTGAAGAGCTGAGAGCTCGTGTAGCGCTGCTTGGCGAGGATGTGGATGGACCGGTCACCACCCCTGAGAGGGATGAGTTCTTTGAGAAGATCGAAGAAGACTACAAAGCGGGTGTCCAGCTCGAGATTGACCGCAAGATTGCCAAGGGCAAGTTCAATGAAACCTCTCGTCCTATGAAGGATGAGCTGGAAATGCTCACAGCGAAGGCAAAGAGCTGGAAAGGGGCAAAGGCGCTTCTGACACGGTTCCCACGTATTGATACAGCTAACTATGACCCGACCCGTTTCAAGGATCTCCTGGCAGAAGTGAAGCTGCTGGAACAGGAATGCGCCGTAAACTCTTCCTATGAAGAGAACATGGACCGTTTGAAAGAGCTGAAGGGGATGTATGATGCAATGCGCGGTGAGCTGACCGGTTTCCGCGAAGACATCGCCAAAGATGTTGTCAAAGCCGCTGAGAAGGCCGTCGCTCGTATGGAATCTGCGAAGACCTTTGCTGAAGGCGACTTCATCACCGATGTTGCAAAACAGCAGGAAGCAGGTGAAAATTACGTCGATACCAGCAGTTTGAAGCGGTTCACCACCTGCGTTTCAAAGCCAATTATACCGGGCGAACTGCGGGCTCATGCGCTGATCATTGGAGACAAGAAAAAGACATTAGAAGAGCGCAAGAAGGCTCGCGAAGATGCTTTGCGTATTGTACGACCTTTGTTGGCGCGGCTCGACAGTGACAAGGCGATCAAGCTTTATCGTCGGCATCCGTTCGGTTTAGACAACGACATCAATGTCCTGAGACCCGTTCTGGTACAGCTTGAAGTTAAACTCCTCACCCTCGCCTCCTAATGCGTATGAACCCTGCGGCACCAATGTGGTCGCAGGGAATAACACCTGCAACTTTGAGGTGTTATTTGCATTTATACTCAGCACGTTATCCCTGAGATGTATGCAGAGAGCGAATTAGTCCTTTTCCTTGAGGTTTTAGTCTGGTAGTTACCGATTTGCTCAGCAATGAGTGCCGGTCGCAGCCTACCCGGCAACAGCGAAAACAAGGACTAAACCTTATGAAGACTATCGTAATCTGCTCCGGCGGATTGGATTCGGTCACGCTTGCCTACAAGGTTGCGCGTGAAAACGAATTGCTCGGCCTTGTCTCTTTTGACTACGGCCAACGGCACAAAAAAGAGTTGGACTATGCAGCGCACGCTGCAAAGCAGCTTGGTGTGCCTCATCATATTCTGGACATGATCCAGATAGGAGCGCATTTAAGCGGCTCCGCTTTAACCGATGATGTTGATGTTCCTGACGGCCATTATGCCGAAGAGAACATGAAGGTCACTGTGGTTCCCAACCGAAACGCAATCATGCTGTCCATCGGCTTTGGCATTGCGGCTGCTCAGCAGGCCGATGCTGTGGCTGCTGCTGTTCATGGGGGTGATCACTTCATCTACCCGGACTGTCGCCCTGGCTTTATCAAATGCTTTGAAGCCATGCAGAAGCTGGCTTTGGACGGCTATGCCAATGTGAGCCTTTACACGCCATTTGTAGAAATTTCCAAAGGTGCCATCGTTGAAGAAGGTGCCCGGATCAACGTGCCGTTTGAGGACACGTGGTCTTGCTACAAAGGTGGAGAGAAACATTGCGGGCGGTGCGGCACCTGTGTCGAACGGCGAGAAGCCTTTGATCTGGCAGGTGTTGAGGACCCAACAGAATACGCGGATCCAGACTACTGGAAATCCGTGGTGGAACGAGCGGACCCATAATGTACAAAATCACAAAGGAATTTCACTTCTCGGCTTCGCACCAACTCTGCGAAATGCCGGAGGGACATCCCTGTGCGCGCCTGCATGGCCACAACTACATTGTGGTGATTGAACTTGCCAGTAAGAATCTGGATGAGCATGGCTTTGTGGTGGACTTCACGGAGTTGAAGCCACTCAAGCGTTTCATTGATGACGAACTGGATCATCGCCACCTGAATGAGGTGTTTGGGCATGATCAGGTCACCTCTGAGTTTCTGGCCAAGACCATCTATGAGTTCTGCAAAGGGCACTGGGTGGAGACCTGCGCTGTGCGTGTGAGTGAAACGCCAAAAACATGGGCGGAATACCGGCCATGAGTAAACTCAGTATCAGCGAGATCTTCGGGCCAACCATACAAGGCGAAGGTGCTTTGATTGGTGAACCGACCGTATTTGTACGCGCTGGCGGCTGCGATTATCGTTGCAGCTGGTGTGATACCTTGCATGCGGTGGACAGTGCCTATCGTCATACCTGGGATCAGATGGACAGTGCGGATGTCTGGCACAAGATTGAGGAACTGTCCGGTCATCAGCCGATCACAGTTTCCCTTTCTGGCGGCAATCCTGCCATTCAGGATTTTTCGCAAGTAATCTCACTCGGCAAAGCGAAGGGCTATAAATTCGCCGTGGAGACGCAAGGATCTGTTGCGCGGGACTGGTTTGCAGATCTGGACACGCTGGTGCTGAGCCCGAAACCGCCTTCCTCTGGTGAGACTGTCAATTGGGACAAGTTCGATGCCTGCCTGGACGCGGCCATCAACTCTGCCACCTGTGTGATCAAAGTGGTTGTGTTCGATGATGTCGATTACGACTGGGCCAAGCAGGTTGGCGAGCGCTACCCTTATCTGCCAATGTATCTGCAACCAGGGAACCATACCCCTCCTCCTCCTGAGGATGATGACGCCCAGATCGATATGGACGGCATCATGGATCGCATGCACTGGCTGGTGGACAAAACTGTTTCCGATCAATGGTTCAAACCACGCATTCTGCCGCAGCTGCACGTGCTGCTGTGGGGCAATAAGCGCGGTGTTTAAAGCATATTCCGGCGAGCTGTTGATCAGCCTTTGATGACGGAAATGCATGAGAACGAAGAATTCGAGAGAACAATGAGCAACGACGATATCTATAAGAATCTGACCATGCTGGGCGGTGATACTGTTCAGCCACAATCCCCTGAAGAAGCCGTTCTGGAACGCGTCCCGAACCCACAACAGGGCACGCCGTACGCAGTGCGCTTTACAGCGCCTGAATTTACCTCTTTGTGCCCGATCACCAATCAGCCAGATTTTGCTCATCTGGTGATTGATTATGTGCCGGATGAATGGCTTGTTGAGAGCAAGTCCCTGAAACTGTTCCTGACATCTTTCCGCAACCATGGCGCCTTCCACGAAGACTGCACAGTGTCCATCGGCAAGCGTCTTGTTGACACACTGAACCCGATCTGGCTGCGCATTGGCGGCTACTGGTATCCGCGCGGTGGTATTCCGATTGATGTGTTTTACCAGACCGGTGAAGAGCCAAAAGGCGTCTGGATTCCTGAACAGGGCGTGCCGACCTATCGCGGTCGTGGTTAAACATCTTTTTCGGATGTATTCAGTTGGGGTTGCGAAAAGGCTGCCAACCCCAACTTTGATTTTCTGAAAGGCCTTAGAGCATAGCGAATTCTTGTCATTTGATTGAATTCAATCAAATGGAACGCGCTCTATGCACCCATCAGAGCTTCGACTTCAGCCAGTGTTGGCGCGGATGTGGCTGCACCATGTTTGGTGGTGGAGAGAGCGCCGCACGCTGCTGCGAAACGGACTGCTTCAGCCAACGTTTTGCCGCTGTCCAGCGCATACGCCAGACCACCGTTGAAGCAATCTCCTGCTGCCACAGTGTCGATCGCATTCACCTTGAATGGCTCGACAAAGCCTTCACTTGTCTCATCCTTGAAGTAAACGCCGCGTGCGCCCAGTTTCACGACAGCAGCTGCAACACCCTGTTCACGCAACAGGTTGGCAGCATGGGCTGCTTCTTCTGCATTGGATGGGCGGAAGCCTGTGAGGATTTCGGTTTCTGTCTCGTTCGGCGTTACAACGTCTACGTTTTGCAGGAAACCTTCCGGCAGACCATCGACGGGTGCTGGCGCTGGATCGAAGATCACTTTGCCGCCTGAGGCGCGGACTTTTTTAGCGGCGCTCAGGCACGTTGCGACCGGAATTTCCAGCTGCATCAGCATGATTTTAGCGTTCTTCAGCACATCTGATGTGCGTTCCAGATCGCTTTCATCAACAGCAAGATTTGTGCCACCAATCACGGTGATGCTGTTTTCGGAATTTGCGTCCACACCGATCACCGCGATGCCGGTGCCGTGGTTTTCATCCAAATGCACATGCTCGGTTGAGACGCCCATGTCCGCCAGATGCTGGGCTGCGATGTCGCCAAACCCGTCTTTACCGATGCGGCCTACCAGTTGTGCATCACCACCCAGCTTTGATGCTGCAACGGCCTGATTGCAGCCTTTGCCGCCCAGGTTGATGGCGTAGCTCTGTCCATGCAGCGTTTCGCCCGGCTGTGGCAGCCGGTCAGAACGGGTTGTGATATCAACATTGATGGAACCGACAATGACGATGGACATGAATACTTCCTAGTTAACAACAGAGCTGCGGACGATCAGTTCAGGCACCAGTTGGATGACTGGCGGCATCTCTGTCTTTTCTTCCAGATGATTGATCAGCGCTTCTGCAGCGCTCAACCCAAGCTCGAAGCTGGGTTGTTTGATGGTTGTGAGCGCTGGCGCCATGTAGGAGGCGTACTCAACATCATCGTAGCCGATGACGGAGATATCCTCTGGAATGCGCAGGCCACGTTCGTGAATGGCGCGGTACGCCCCCATTGCCATCAAATCGTTGAAGGCAAAGATGGCTTCGGGCTGGCTATCGGCGTCCAATATCTGCTTCATGCCCTCATACCCGCTGGATGCGGTGAGAAGGCCTGCGGCTTGCCACTTGCTTTCTACCGGCAACCCGGCAGCGTTCATGGCATTTTCAAAGCCTTTGTAGCGTTCAATAGAACGGGGATGGTCTTCCGGCCCCATAAGACAGCCGATTTTGGTCAGGCCGCGCTTGATCAGGTGTTCTGTAGCCAATCTGCCGCCCAGTACGGAGTCATCCTGTAAAGTGCAGGCGTTTGGATGCGGGGCGGAATCCAGAATAGCTTTGGGTAGTTTACCGAGCTTGCTGATTTGCTGGTACAGCGCCGGGTCTGTCTTGGTGGTCATCACCATGAGGGCATCAATGCGGCGCTGAAGCAAGGTGTTGAGGTTTGCCAGCTGCCTGTCGGACTGATGACCTGAATTGCACAGGATGAGACTGAAATTGTGTTGGTAGCACCCCTCTTCCACACCGCGCACAACGTCAGCAAAGAAAGGGTTGGAGCTGCTTGAAACCAGCATGCCGATGATGTTGGTGCGCTTTACCTTGAGCGCGCGCGCCATCATGCTTGGCTGGAAGCCGAGAGCCTGAATAACTTCCTCGACTTTTTGTTTGGTCAGGGGTGCAACGTAGCGCGTCTCGTTGATCACGTGAGACACTGTAGATGCGGATACCCCCGCAGCTTGTGCAACATCCTTGATACTGACCATTTCCGCTCCGGTTTTAAGGGCCGAGTCTGGCGCTTACGCCAAACCCGATCTTATTCAGATTACTTGCACTTACTTGGTAACAAGCTTCAGCGCAACTGGGGTATACGCATCAACTTTTTCACCTTTGAGGACTTTGTCCGCAGTGTCGACGCCGATGGAACCAATCATGCCAGCTTGCTGTGCAACAGTTGCCAGCATTGTACCTTCTTCAACAGCTTTTACGCCGTCATCAGTACCATCAAAGCCAACAACGAGGATGTCGCGGTTTGCCGCTTCAATTGCCTTGATTGCGCCCAGAGCCATTTCATCGTTGTGTGCGAAAACAGCGTTGATTTCTGGCTGTGCCTGCAGGATGTTTTCCATCACGTTCAGGCCTTTAGTGCGGTCGAAGTCTGCTGGCTGAACTGCAACCAGTTCAATACCGGAGGCACCGTGCATTGCTTTTTTGAAGCCTGTGCCACGGTCACGCGCAGCAGATGTTCCAGGAACACCTTCCAGCTCAACAATTTTACCGCTGCCGCGCAGGGTTTCAACAATCAGCTCACCAGCCATTTCGCCGCCGAGGATGTTGTCGGATGCCACGTGGGACTCCACTTTGCCGCGTGCTGCACCACGGTCCAGAGTGACCACTGGTACGTTTTTGCGGTTTGCAGCGCGGATGGAGCTGGAAACAGCGTCAGAGTCAGTTGGGTTGATGAGCAGGATCGAAACGTTCTTGCTCAGCACGTCTTCCACGTTTGCCAGTTCTTTTGCAGGATCGTTCTGGCTGTCGAGAACAACAATCTTGTAGCCGAGCTCATTTGCGCGTGCTTCAGCACCTTCTTTCAAGGTCACAAAGAACGGGTTGTTCAGGGTGGACACGACCAGAGCCAGTGTGTCCTGTGCCATTGATACTGCTGTGGAGCCGAGAAGAAGAGCAGCACCTGCTGCCAAACTTACTAGTTTTTTCATAGAAACCTCCCGAGGTTCAGTTTGATTGCTCACGCGTTTGATTTGCCACGGCTGTCGACGACAACCGCCAGAAGGATAACCGCACCTTTCGCGATCATCTGGTAGTAGGATGAAACATCCATAATATTCAGTGCGTTATTCAATACACCGATAATGAGGGCACCAATGATGGTGCCAAAGATCCGCCCCTTACCGCCAGCAAGGCTTGTGCCGCCGAGAACCACGGCTGCGATTGCATCGAGCTCGTATCCCAGACCAGCTGTTGGCTGAGCAGATTCAAGGCGAGCAGTCAGAATGATGCCTGCCAGAGCTGCGAGCGCTCCGCTGAGGGCGTAGACAAGAATTTTGACTTTTTTGACATTGATACCGGACAGACGGGCCACGTTTTCATTGCCGCCAATGGCGTAAACGTAACGACCGAAACGGGTCTGGCTGAGAACGAACCAGCAGAGCGCGAAGATGACCACCATCAGGATCACCGGGTTCGGAATGCCCAGAATGTAGCCGCCGCCGAACTGGTAGAAGCTTTCAGCCACATCAAAGTAACCGGTGGAGATCGGGCGGCCTTGCGTATAAACCAGCGTCGCGCCGCGGATCATGGTCATGCCAACCAGCGTTGCGATGAACGGCTGAACGTTGAAGTAGCTGATGATCACGCCACTTGTTGCACCAAGGCCCGCGCCAACCATGATGGTGGCAACCAGTGCGATGATGAGCGGTGTGTCCATGCCGATGAGGCTTGCGCAGATGGCACCCGCAAAGGCCAGAATGGAACCGACCGCCAAATCGATACCCGCCGTCAGGATCACGAAGGTCATGCCCATGGCGATGACTGCGTTGATTGATGTCTGACGCAGGATGTTGAGCATGTTGTCGATGCCAAGGAAGTTGGCATTGGCGAAGGACACTGCGACCATCAGGATGATCAGGCCAATCAGAGACTTGTTTTCACTGATAAAGTCGTTGAGCTTCATCTGTTTTACCCGTTTGTTTGGCCAGCAACGGCGCAGCGCATAATGTTTTCTTGAGTGGCTTCGGCTCGTGCGAACGATCCGGTCAGCTTGCCGCTGGACAAGACGTGGATGCGATCAGAGATGCCAAGAAGCTCTGGCATATCGGAGGAGATCAGCAGGATGCAGAGCCCTTCTGCCTTCAGCTTGTTGATCAGCGTGTAGATCTCGCGTTTTGCGCCAACATCCACACCGCGTGTGGGTTCATCAAGAATGAGGACCTTGGGTTCCGGCACCAGTGACTTGGCGATGGAGACCTTCTGCTGGTTACCACCTGACAGATTGGAGATGATGGTGTTTGCATCTCTGGTCTTGATGGCGAACGCTTCGATGTATTCGCTGATGGTGACGGCTTCAGAGGCTTTGTTGACGAACCCGAGCGCATTGCAGAACCGGTTCAGTCCTGTAAGGGACATGTTGGTGCCCAACTCCTGAGACTGGACAAGACCTTCCTGCTTGCGATCTTCTGTGACGTAACCGATTTGCGCTTTCACTCCGTCCTGCGGAGATCTGAGGCGGATTGCCTTGCCATCAATCTTGACCGCGCCGCTTTGGATTGGATTGGCGCCGAAGATTGCCTTTGCAAGCTCGGTGCGCCCTGCTCCAACAAGGCCTGCAAAGCCGACAACTTCACCTGCATGCGCAGCAAAGGAGACATCCTTTGCTCCGTGGGCAGTAAGCTTTTCAACTTCAATACGCACATCACCCGGAACGGCTGGTACGAATGGATATTGATCGGAGAGTTCACGGCCCACCATGTGGCGGATCAGGTCGTCCTCGGTGATTTCAGAGACTGGCCCCTGATGGACCATTTCACCGTCACGCAGGATGGCGATGTCGTCGCACATCTGGAAGATTTCACCCAGACGGTGTGAGATGAAGACGAGACCTTTGCCTTGTGCCCGCAGCTCGTCCACGACTTCAAACAGGATTGCTGTTTCGATGTCGGTGAGCGCGTCGGTTGGCTCATCCATGATGATCACTTCAGCATTCAGCGAGAGCGCTCTTGCGATCTCAACCATTTGCTGCTGCGCGATGGAGAGTTTGCCCAGTGGCGTTTTAGGATCGATATCCTGCTTCAGCTGAGCAAGATACTTCTTGCTTTCCCGCTCAATCACATCCCACTGGATTTTGCCCAGTTTGGTGGGTTCCCGGCCCAGATAGATGTTTTCAGCAACGGACAGCTCAGGCAGCAGATTAAGCTCTTGGTGGATAATACCAATTCCGGCATCCATAGACTGACGAGCCGTGGTGAACCTGACGTCTTTGCCCTTGTAGATCACCGTGCCTGCATCGCGCTGATAGATGCCCGATATAATTTTCATCAGGGTTGATTTACCGGCTCCGTTTTCACCAGCCAGCGCCACAACGCGTCCGGCACGGATCGTCAGATCAACGGATTTGAGCACGTTGATCCCGGAGAAGGATTTTTCAATTCCCTGAAGTTCAAGAAGGGTTGTCACTGGGTGTCCTCTCCCAAAGCCCGAATGGTTCTTAGACTTTCCTCAGAACGTTACGCCTGAATAGAAAATCACATTGGCGTAGGGTGTGCATTCTCCGGTGCGCACCACTGCCCGGCATTTACCCGTTAATGCCTTGAATTCCTCATGAGAGACAGTTGTGGTCTCTACTTTGTTGCCCTGCACCTTGGCGATCTCAGCAATGAGCGAACGCAAGCGCAGGTGATAAGCTGGCTGGTGTTCAATCAGCTCTTCAGCAATGACAACCCGCTCCACCTGCATTTCAGCTGTGATCGCGCTTGCCGTTTCCAGCATGCCCGGCAGGCCTTTTGTAATTGCAAGGTCGATGCGTTCAACATCCTTGGAAATTGGGAGCCCGGCATCTCCGACACACAAGCCATCCCCATGGCCCATGTGAGAGATTATGGTAGAGACCGGAGCGTTTAAAAGTACGCCCTTCTTCATTGCAGCTGTTCCTCCGCTTTGTCTCGATTGAAGAGACGTTAGCAGGCGCGCTTGGGTTACGCAACCGTTTGCGCAAACGTTTGCGCGAGTCAATTTCTGGAATCTTTCCAGTTCAATTCAGGCATACTGAAAGACCGTCATCTCTTCTCTGCGGTGCTGAATCGCAAAAATATCAGAGGTTATATGGATTTATTGCGAGTGCACTCTGGCCCTTTGGGGTGGGCTGACAGAAGGCTCCTGCCCTACAACTGAGACAATTTGCGCCTATTTTTTCTTAATGAGATCTTGGGGATATTAAACCCGAAGTCCTGCTGCCAAACAAAAAGCCCCGCTCCTTTTCAGAGCGAGGCTTGTGTCATTTCAAAGATCAGTGGCTGTTTACTTCAAATCAGGAACCGCGATGTGGTCCATGTCGGTGAACTCCTGATTTTCGCCAGTCATGCCCCAAATGAAGGTGTAGGACTGGGTGCCGACACCGCTATGGATGGACCAGCTTGGGGAGATCACTGCCTGCTCGTTGTGAACGAACAAGTGGCGGGTTTCCTGCGGTTCACCCATCATATGCACCACAGCGGCATCGTCCTTCATATTGAAGTAGAAATACACTTCCATACGGCGATCATGGGTGTGAGCTGGCATGGTGTTCCAGATGGAACCCTGATGCAGTTTGGTCATGCCCATGAGCAACTGACAGGTTGGGAGTACATCCGGCACAAAGTACTTGTTGATGGTGCGCTCATTACAGTTTTCAGCATCGCCCAGAGTAACCGGAGAGGCTTCTGCCAGTGTCACTTTCTTGTTTGGGTAGGTTTTATGTGCAGGGGCACAGTTGTAATAGAGCTTGGCTGGGTTCTGTTTGTCTGCACTTTTGAAGGATACATCCTTTGCACCCATGCCAACGTAGAGCGCCTCTTCCTGCGCAACTTCGTAGGCTTCACCATCGACTGTGATGACAGCCGGGCCACCCACATTGATGAAACCGATCTCACGGCGTTCAAGGAAATAAGAAACACCCAGCTTCTTACCATAGTCAGCTTCCAGAACGACTTCTGTGTCCACCGGCATCACACCGCCAACGATGATGCGGTCTACGTGGCTGTAGGTCATGGTGATTTCATCAGCAGCGAAGACGCTTTCAATGAGGAACTCGCGGCGCAGACCTTCGGTGTCCAGTGTTTTGGCGTGCTCGCTGTGAATTGCTTGTCTGACTTCCATGGTGATCTCCTAAAATTCGGCAATTGAGCGCAGGTCTCCAGTCGCTCAATTTTTCAACTGCGCGTTATCTGCTTTTGGTTTTGTGTTTCAGTTAGCGGGCGAGCCAGCCGCCATCTACTGCGATGGTGAAGCCGTTGACATACGAGGCTGCCTCAGAGGCGAGGAAGACGCATGGTCCTGCAACATCTGTCGGTTCGCCCCAGCGTTCTGCCGGGATGCGTTCAAGGATCGCTTGATTTCTGTCTGGATCAGCCCGCAAGGCGGTGGTGTTGTTGGTCGCCATGTAACCCGGCGCGATTGCGTTGACGTTGATGCCGTGCTTTGCCCACTCGTTTGCCAGCGCGCGGGTCAAGCCCAGAACGGCGCTTTTGGAGGCGGTGTAAGACGGGACACGAATACCGCCCTGATAGGACAGCATGGACGCCACGTTGATAATTTTGCCACCGTGGCCCTGCTTAACAAACTGCTTTGCGACCAACTGAGAGAGGAAGAAGAGCGAGCGGATGTTGAGGTTCATCACCGCATCCCAGTCCTCCTCGGAGAAATCCAGCGCCTCTTCGCGGCGGATAATGCCTGCGTTGTTGACGAGAATATCGACTTTACCTGTGGCAGAAATCGCCTTTTCGACGATGCTAGGCAGAGCTTCTTTATTACTCAGGTCTGCACGTAGATCGAAGAACTTTCGACCGGTTTCAGCAATCAGGCCTACGGTCTCTTTTGGCTCAACCACGTTGACGCCGACCACATCACAACCTGCTTTTGCCAGCCCTACGGCCATGGCCTGACCGAGGCCTGTATCACAACCGGTGACGATTGCGGTTTTTCCATTCAAATCAAACTGATTCAGCATATGTTTTTTCCTAAACAGCACTTTGAGAACTTGCAGGTTTGCTGAAGCAAACGTTGGTGACGTGGCCGAGTTCGGTCTCTTCCACTGCCCAGCCTTTCGGCAGTGGTGCGGGTCTGTGGATCACAACATCATTGCATCGGACGTTGTTGGCATGATCCAGCCAGAGCCCCGGCAATCCGTTGGGATATGGCTCAAGCCCAAGGATCTCTCCTGCTTCGTTCTTGACCCATGCATTGCGACGCCCCTGCTCCGGGTTATCAAGCAGGTTCACATCATGCGGGCTTGGTCGCAGATCCAGATAGTACGCATCCGAGAACTTGCCCGGTTCCAGTGAGAGCCGCACATTGCTGAGCGAGACATTCTCGATCTTCTGGGTTTCGTGCCCCACAATGTTGATTGCCCCTTGTGCCCGGCCCGTGATGCCATCAGCAGATACATCGCGCACATAGCCAGGGACATCACCCGCCACACGTGGCAGCGCGTTGATGGTGATGGCCTCGCCACTGCCCCAGAACCCGTCCGGCGTTTGCTCACACTGGACTGTACAATTGGAGAACCGAATA
The DNA here is from genome assembly GCF_001623285.1 of Pseudovibrio sp. Ad26. Lineage (NCBI taxonomy): Bacteria > Pseudomonadati > Pseudomonadota > Alphaproteobacteria > Hyphomicrobiales > Stappiaceae > Pseudovibrio > Pseudovibrio sp. Ad26. The sequence continues at coordinate 110,723 of NZ_LMCE01000061.1, read as the reverse complement.
CGTTCGATATCACCGCCATCCCGCGAGAAGATGCCAAAGGCGCGATTGGATTCTGTGATGGTGCACGTGGTGAACAGCACGTCACGCACATCCTGATAGGTCTCCGTGCCGATCTTCAGAGCGCAAGACTTTGAGGAGAGGATGGAGTTGCTGACGATGATCCGCTCTGCCGGCCCATTGAGGCTTTCATCTTCCTTGCGGCAGGTTTTCACGCAGACGGCATCATCTGCTGCGCGGATCACGCAGTTGAAGATGGTCGCGTCTGTGCAGCTGTCGAAGTTGATGCCATCGGTGTTTGGCATGCGCATATCATTAAGAATACTCAGGCCCTCTGCCTTCACCTGATGGCAGGCGATCAGGTGAATGGTCCACATGGGCGCTTCAACGATAGAAATGCCGGTGAGGCTGATATCCTTGCAGTTTTCGAAGACGACGATACGCGGGCGTAGCATCTTCGGCCAGAACGTGCCTTCAAAAAGACCTTCGCGACCACACCACTTTTCGCTGTGGCCGTGGATCGTACCGTTGCCGGAAATAGATAGGCCCTGCTGATCGCGGGCGGTGATGAAGGCCCGGTCTGAGTCTTCTGCGATGACAGAGACTTTACCTGCTTCATAATCCGCATAATCCGTGGAACAGGACAGTTCACATCCGTTTGGCAGGTGCAGATCCACGAATGACTTGAGTTTCAACGCCTTTGAGACCCACTGCCCTCTTGGCAGTACGACCTGCCCACCACCTGCAGTGTGAGCCGCGTCAATCGCGTACTGGACAGCATCTGTTATGTCTTTTTCGCCGTCTGTGACAGTGACATGGTGTGTATTAAGCGACATCTTGCAATAATTCCTCAGCGGCAAGAAGTTCAATCAAAAGAAGGCTTGCCAGAGCCTGCCCATATGGTGTGGGAGTGTTGGGAATGTTCCGATAGAACTCGAAATCATGCCCCATGGCCGTTCCGTCAGAGACCTCCTGAACGATCCCGGCGGCGTCGATCCGCTTCAGCACAGCCGACGCCGCTTTAAGAGCTGGCTGCAGGTAGCTTGCTGGCAGAATTCCGGTTCGCACGCCCCTCAGCAGGCCATAAGCAAAGCCTGCTGTCGCAGAGGTTTCTGATGGGGAGTCCGGCTGATCCAGTAGGGTTGGCCACATGCCGTCTTCCAGCTGAAGCGGCAGTAAAGCTTCTACCTGACGGCGATAGAGCGCCTTAATCTGGCGGGCTGCCGGGCCATAACGTTCACCAACAAGTTCGAACAATTCCGGCACTGCAATAGTGATCCAAGCATTGCCTCGCGCCCAGAACGCATCAGCGTAGTTGTGATGCCCGTTGAACGTCCAACCGTGATACCAGAGGCCACTTGCCGGATCTGACAGATACCGGCCATGGACGAGAAACTGGTAGTAGGCCTCCTCCACCCAATCCGGACGATCCAGCCAGTCGCCAGCCACGCCCATGAACAAACCTGCCATGAAGAGTGTGTCATCCCAGAGCTGGCCGTCATTTTCGCGTTCCTTGACCAGATGCTGGAAGCCATCATCGACAGTCTTAGGCATGTCGTTGATCAGCCATTCCGCCCAATCTGTCACGATCTGCTTCCAACGCTCGTTGTTGGTTTCGCGCGCCAGCAGAGCAAGGCACAGCATCGGGGCTGTGGAGTTGATCTGGCGTGGAGGCAAGCCGCGAGCGATCTGCATGTCGTACCAGTTGGCAAGGTTGCGCTTCATGCGCTCATCACTGGTTTTGCAGGCATGCTTGTAAAAGCCGTAGAGGCCAACGCCGACTTCCCAATCCCATTCATCAAAATGGATGGAACCGTCATTGTCGAGTTCTGATGGGGTATCGTTGATGCCCTTCAGACTGCGGAAGCCATCTGCTGTCAGAGCCAGCGCTTCTTCGAGCCTTGATGTCTCAAACATAAGCTGTCTCCTGAGTTGAGCGTGTCTGATCTAATCGCCTCATGCCAATACGTGGAACCGGACTGAGATTTTCGAAACTGACAAGTTGCCCATCCGCTTTCAGCTTCCCTTCCCAAGTGAGCGAGAGAGAGCCTTGGCCTTCAATCTCTGCGTTCAAGGTCAAAGTCTCTGCATTCCAGCTGATATTGCTAGTGAGCAGACGCGCTTTGAACGCGGTGAAGGTTTCTGTTTGCGCCGAGCCTGTTACGGTCAGCCACGCGTTGCGGCGGCCTGGACTGCGGAACTCAACACCAGCGAAGCAACCTGTTTGCAGCTGCTCTATGCCGTTTGCAGCGTAGAAGGCTGTGAAGCCGTCTTTGACGCGTGCAAAGAGCCAATTGCCGGAGAACTCATGCTCATCACACACGTGTAATGGCCCGTTGAGGTGGGTGAAGTCCGCCTCTTCCTCGGCACTGTTGAAGATCATCAAGCCAGCTGGACCTGATTGGTCAGCCCGCGGGAGTGTGCCGTTGCCAGACCAGTAGGACGGACGCCCGCTGCCCCAGACTTGCGTTTCACCCGGATGGTTGATCCAGAACCGTGCATAAGGATTGCCTGTAAGCATGACATCCTGCACGTGTTGCTGATGACCGTGCTGACCGGTTTTGTGGTCCGCCACGGTTGAAAGCTGCGCATCAGCAGTTTTGTAGAGCTTCAGTTTGCCTGCGTGTTCATGACCCTGCGTGTAGCTGGTTTCCAACGCACGGCCTTGAGCAACCAATGCATATGCGCTGGTTTCTTCCGGCGGGGTGTAGTCGCTCAATGCGATCATGGTTGAGGCAAAGTTGCCCGAGGACACAAAGCCGTTGCCCCATGCGAAATGGCAGAGTGTCGCCAGCTCACTTGCCGGACCGGCGAAGATGTCTTTGTCGTAACACCGTCCCATGGTGCCTGCTGGCAGGCCGGATTGGGTGTGCAGTGCCATCATTTGAAAGATGGAGTGCATGAGTGCTTCGGAGCGATCACGGATGTCGGCATCCGGAGCAAGATGATACAGTGCTGTCAGACCGATGAAGTCGATCGGGTAGTAAGGAATGGAGTTCCATTCTGCCAGACCATCTCGCTCGACAGTCTCAAACCATTTCAACAAGCGCTCATAACCGATCTGCTTTTGCAGCTGCCCTTGTCTCCCAGAGCAGAGGAAGAGATCGTCCGGGAACATGGTTCCAGCCAGATACTGAGAGGCGTGGAAGCAGAGCGTGTGGTTTTCACTCCAGAACCACATGGCATCGTTGCCCGGCTCGTCAAACCAGTAACGGAAGCCGAGGATTGTGGAGCGGACGCGGCGCCATGTTTGCTCTGAAAGCTTTGTCCATGCGTGATCTTTCCAGATCCAAAGGAGCGGCAAGAAGGCAAAGTCTGCGCAATCTTCACGGCGACTGATCTTGCTTAGCGCTTCCAGAAGCAGCTTTTCAGCACTTTCCAGCTCGGTACCCATATGCAGCTTTGCCAAAGCATGAGACAGATGGCTCTCACCTGTCTGAGCGCTGGATGCCAAAAGCTCTGCACGGCGTTCTTCCAGTGTTGTACCTGAGCCTTGCTGCAGATCTTTCAAGCAGACGACACCGACCTCACGGGAAACGCCAAGCCCTTGCGTGGTTAGTGTCACCCGCACAAGGTTGGTGGCTGGTGCGAGTTCATCTACACGTGGGCCGACCAGACGATTTACGCCTTTGGGTAAGGTGTAGGTGCCCTTGCTACCTGCCAATGTTGGTTTTAGGAGCGGCAAGGTTTCAACGTGGATCTGAGCATCTTCCGGTAAAGTGCCTTCGAACTGGAGCTCCACGTTTCCTTCAGAATAGTAGAGCTTATCCGGCTGAACACTGGAGATAAACGCTTCTGCTGCTCTTAGCGCCACAGCATCATAAGTAGCACTGAGGCCAACTTGCAGATCAACCTCTGTTTGCTCTGAGCCCTCATAGATAAGCTCGAGAGAATAGACAGTATCGCGCTCTGCGATGTCTTCCAGATGCACGATGATTTCGTTGGTACCTTCAGCCAGCTCAAGCGTTTCAATGCTCTCTTGTGGCTTGTTTCGTACCAATGGCTCAAATGCAAAACCAAGTTCGCCATTAGCCCAGACCCGCACGGCTCCTGATGTGCGAACACGGAACCGATACTTGCCAGCTGCCGGCGCGTTGACCACACAGCGCAGAACACGTTGCAGATGGGTTGGACAGAACCAGAAGCCGCTGAAATCCAGCATAGACTGCAACGGTTGAATGCGGGATTCGTTGAAGTCTGCATTGCTTGGGCATGGGATGTCCCTGCCCTTCTTATCATTCCAGAAAGCTATACGGCATGGCAGGTCGCCGACGTCGGTGAAGCCGTTGATGTAAGTGTAGTTGACCTTATCTGGCAGCGTATCGGCCTCACCAGCAAAGGGCGTCTCCGTTAGTCCAGAGACTTCCCAGTAGCTTAGGGGCTCACCCTTTTTGATCTGCCAGGGGAATTGTGTCTTTGGCACAAAACCACTCCTTGTAAATGGGGTATCTTTTGAAGGACTTTAGGTGAGCGAAAGCTCAATTTGCTCTATGCAACTAACCAGTTCACGCAGAGAAGTGATGGTACGCGTCGGCTCTTCACTGACGTCTTGGGGCACAACATTTCTGCGCTGCGTCCACTTATGGAAGATGCTTTGATGGCCCGCCCCGTTTGCGCCTTTGATGTCTCGCTCAAGATTGTTTCCAACCATGACAACGCTAGCTGCATCTGCTTCATTTAAGCCGAGTGAAGACATGGCACATTCAAACATTCTGTAGTCGGGCTTCAAAACACCGACATCACCTGAGATGGTGTGTGTTTCAAAATGACCCCATAGATCGTGTTGGCCCAGAATGTTCTCGAAGGTCGCACGAGGACCATCAGCGACAAGCGCCAAACGATACCCACGATCTACCAATGTGTTCAGCGCTTCACGGGCATGTGGCAAAAGCTCCGCGCCATAAGCGACATCGCTGCCTTCTCTTTTGATTTCAGTGCCTTCGTCTATGAGTGTGTCACCACAATCCAGGAAGATGGCTTTGAAATGCGGAAGGTTTTCACGCAGATCGTTGATGAGTTGCTTCACACGCTCCGGGATCCAGCTTTCCGCGCGAGTCCATGGCACCAGATCGCCTTCAGCACAATCCCAGCGCAGAGTTTCGCCGTAAGATGGTTCCATCACCAAACGCTGCATTTGCAGGCGTGCGAGGCGGTGTTCATATGGAGTGACCTCACCAAACTCTTGCGAGAACGGGTTCCCCATATGAACACCATGTAACCCCGCCCCCAACGAGCACTCGTAACGGGTGTGAGCTTCGCGTTCCTTCATGGCATCACGGGATGCAAAGTGAGCGTGTTTGCCAGGTTCTGCCCAGAGCGTAACACGGCCATTTTCCAGCGGCAGAGCCTCACCGTTTTTCATTTCAATGCGTTTGCCGTGCTGAGATGCTTCGACAGCAACGACCTGCTCATCAGCGTCCAGATGAATCCAGACGTGCTCCAGATCGTAAAGATGCTGGATGTCATAGTCCCAGAAGATCGCATACTCGATGACGTGATCGGCTTTGGGCACAATCTCAAACTTGCTACTTGGGGATTTGCCAGCCTCAGAAAAGACAGTGAAGCCAATGGCCGTAGGACGCCATGGCTCGGACCTGTCCAGACGCAGTACAGGTGCACATTTGCGAGCAAGGTGAAGTTCGTCAGTTTCCTGAAGGCCCTGCCTCAAGGCGATGAGGCTTCCGTTGTTATTGGTCATAGTTTGCCCCTTGTAGCTTCAGGTCAGCAGAGTGGTGACAGCGCACAAACCGTCCGCCTGCTGTTTCGGTCAGTTCTGGATTGGACATGTGGCAGAGTTCTGATGCGTGCGGACAACGGCTTGCGAATGCACAGCCTGCTGGCAGGTTTGCAGGATCGGCCACTTCGCCTTTCACAATACCGCGTTTTTTAGCACGGGCGCGTTTGGGATCCGGGATCGGGATCGCAGCGAGCAATGCCTCAGAATATGGATGTAGTGGCTGTTCAAAGAAGCTCGCTGTATCAGCGACTTCCACCAGTCGACCTGCGTACATCACGCCGATGCGATCACTGATGTGCTCCACCATACTCAAATCATGCGTAATGAAGAGATAGGTCAGCCCCATCTGCTCCTGCAGGTCTTGAAGCAAATTGATAGTCTGCGCTGCGATCGATACATCCAGCGCGGACACGGATTCATCAGCTGCTATGAAGGTTGGGTTGAGAGCCAGAGCACGAGCTATGCCGATACGCTGGCGCTGTCCGCCACTGAATGCGTGCGGGTAGCGGCTCATGTTCTCGGGACGCAGACCCACTTTGCTCAACAGATCAGCAACCCGGTCTTCCAGCTCACTCTTGTTGGTAACGCCGATGTTGACGAGCGGTTCGCTGACAAGCTGCAATAGCGTCATGCGTGGGTTGAGCGATGCATACGGATCCTGAAAGATCATCTGCATATGCTGCCGCAACTTGCGCATTTCAGCTTCGGATTTGTGGGTCAAGTCATGCCAGACACCATCTGGATCTTTGAAGCGAATTTTCCCGCCGGTCGGCTCATAAGCGCGCAACAAGGCCCGAGCCGTGGTAGATTTGCCCGATCCACTTTCGCCTACGATGCCCAGAGTTTCGCCTTTTCTGATATAAAAAGATACATCATCAACGGCTTTAACTGCGCCCTGTTCTCTGCCCAGAAATCCCTTTTTAATCGGGAAGTGCATCTGCAGTTTTTCAACGCTGATCAGCGCATCATCAGGGATATGAATAGTCGTCATAGGAGTTCGCCCTTATGCCTGATGGAGATGGCAGCGCGCCATCTGATCGTTTTCAAAATGCGTTAGCTCCGGGATCTGACTGGTGCATTTGCCTGCCATCTTTTCAGCACAGCGTGTGTGGAACACGCACCCAGTTGGCAGGTTGAACGGATCTGGCACCATGCCCTCAATGGTTTGAAGGCGACGACGTTTTTGACCATCCAACCGCGGAATGGATTGCAGCAGCGCACGTGTGTATGGGTGTTTTGGATTGTAAAAGATGTCATCCACGGCTGCCGTTTCCACAGCATTGCCCAGATACATGACTGAGACACGATCCGCGATTTCTGCCACCACACCGAAGTTATGGGTGATGAAGATCACCGCCATGTTCAACTCGTCCTGCAGGGACATAATGAGATCGAGAATCTGCGCTTCGGTTGTTACATCCAGCGCCGTTGTTGGCTCATCTGCCAGCAGCAGGCTCGGGTTACAGGAAAGCGCCATGGCAATCATGGCACGCTGACGCATGCCGCCAGAGAGCTGGTGCGGGTACTTCTTCAACATTTCCATCGGTTTTGGCATCTGCACCATTGCCAAAAGATCTGCCGCCCGTTCCACCTGTGCTTTCTTGGAAAGATCAGTATGCAAGCTCAGTGTGGTCATGATCTGCTTGCCGATGGAGTGCACCGGGCTAAGAGCCGTCATCGGCTCCTGAAAAATCATTCCCACATGACCGCCGCGTAGTTCACGCATTTTACGGCTTTCCCGCTTTTCAGCGAGGATGTCGATAACTTCTCCGTCCGTCTTTCTGAACTTTACGGAACCGTTGGTGACGGTGGCGTTGCGTGGCAGCAGGTTCATGATAGAGCGCGCACTCAAGGATTTGCCGCTGCCGCTTTCTCCGACAATACCAAGCACCTCGCCCGGTTTGACTGAGAAATTCACGCCATTTACGGCATTGACGGTGCCTTCACGCATCTCAAAGCAAATATTGAGATCTTTGATTTCGAGAATGGTTTCATCCTGCATGATCCGTTCTCCTTATTTCTGGTAGGGATCGGCAGCGTCACGCAAGCCATCGCCGAGGAAGTTGAAAGCAAGGATTGTCACGACAATCGCCACGCCAGGAATGAGGAGCCACGGAGCCAGAGCAATCGAGCGCAGATTCTGTGCATCCTGTAGCAATACGCCCCAACTGATGACCGGAGGACGCAAGCCCAGACCGAGGAAGCTCAACGCTGTTTCACCAAGGATCATTTCCGGGATGGCCAGTGAGATAGCTGCGATCACATAGGACGTCATGGATGGCAGCATGTGGCGGGTCACGATGCGGGTTTTGGTTGCGCCAGACAGCCGAGCTGCCAGGACGAAATCCTGATTGCGGATGGTCATGAAGTGGCCGCGCACCACGCGGGCAAGGTTGGTCCAGCCGATCAATGCCAGAATGACCGTGATGAGCAGGTAAACGAGGATCGGATCCCAATTCACCGGAAGGGCTGCGGCCAAACCAAGCCAGAGCGGGATGGTTGGAATGGAGCGGACAAGTTCGGCCATACGCTGGATGACGGTATCAATCGTACCGCCGATTAGACCTGCCAGACTGCCGAGTGTAATGCCGATTACGAAGGAGAAGAACACACCGATCAGACCAACGGAGAGCGTGACACGAGCACCGTAGACCAGACGAGAGAATAGATCACGACCGAGTTTGTCTGTCCCCAGGATGTAGATCCGGTTGCGACGACCTTCGACGCCGAACAAGCGCAGTTTGGTTGGGACGAGCCCCCAGAACTTGTATTTGTCACCTTCGACGAAGAACCGAATGCGATTGATCTTGCTGGTATCTTCCTCAAAAGACAGACGCGCGGTTTCTGGGTCACGCTGACGTTTCAGGCTATAAACGAATGGGCCCTGAAATGTGCCATCCTCACTAAACAGGTGGATGGACTGCGGCGGAACGAACGGATGAAGTCTGTTGTGTTTGAACGGATCATACGGCGCCAGAAAACCAGCGAATGCGGCAACCAGATAGAGCAGGATGATCACGCCCAGAGACCACAGGGCTAGTTTATGTTTTTTGAAACGCCACCACATCAAGGTCAGTGGTTTGGCGATGTAGGAGGAGTTTTCCTTCACCTCTGCTGCAGGTTCAACAGCAGTATCACTTAGAGTTTGCTCTGACATAGTGCCCTCACGAATGACGAATGCGCGGATCGGTCAGCACCAGCAGGATGTCTGAAAGCAACGTGCCGATGATGGTGAAGACGCTCAATATGAGAATGAAGCCACCAGCCAGATACATGTCCTGGTTCTGCAAGGAGCGCAGAAGCAGTGGGCCGGTTGTTGGTAGGTTCAGCACCACTGCTGTGATGACATCGCCAGAGATGAGTGCAGGCAAAGCCCAGCCAACGGTGGAAATGAACGGGTTGAGAGCGACGCGCACCGGGTAGCGCCAGACGACCTGTCGCTCGCTTAAGCCTTGTGCGTAGGCGGTCTCAACATACGGCTTGCCCAGCTCTTCCAGCATATTGGCGCGCATGATGCGCAGCAGGCCAGCAGCACCCCCGGTAGACAGTACAAGGACCGGTACCCAAAGGTGGGAGAGAAGATCAATGAATTTGGCAAAAGACCACTGGGCGTTTTCATAGGCTGGAGAGAACAATCCGCCAACATGGAAATTGAAGTAAAGGAACCCCATCCACATCAGCACCAAAGCCAACAAGAAGTCCGGAATACCGCGACCGAGGAAGCCCAAGACGGTGAACAGATGATCGAGGAATGAATACTGACGCGTGGCAGAATATACGCCGATTGGAATAGCGATCACCCATGTCATCAACAATGAAAGCATGGAGATCAGCAGGGTGAGACCGATACGATCCCAGATCAACTCAGATACCGGAAGTTTCCAGTCGAGAGACAGCCCGAAGTCACCGTGGAGCAGAATTCCGCCGATCCATGTGAGGAACTGCTCGTACATTGGGCGGTCTAAACCAAACTCATGACGAATGTGAGCTGCTGTTTCCGCATCAATGACTTCGCCAGTTTCTACCAGTTCTGCAATGTATGCTGTTACATAATCACCCGGTGGAAGCTGAATGATAACGAATGTGGCAATCGTAATAACGATCAGTGTCGGGATCGACCACAGTAGGCGATGCGCAATATAACCTGCCATATCCCTTTTCCGTTTTATTGTACTTGTAAGGAAGCATTGAAGTTGTGAACTGGCGGCGGCATCGGGATCGCCGCCGCCAGTTCAACCGCAAGGCAGATTAATCTTGGGAGAAATAGAGCTGCTGCGGATATGCGAGGCCAACGCCGCGTAACGCGTCGTCGTGGACGAACCCCGCAGGGAAGTTTTTCAGGCTGTTTTTACGCACGTAGACCGCAGGCGTTTCTCCAACGAACCCCACATGCCAACCATATTGCTTGTGCAAGGTCACCATCTGCTGCGCATAGGTATTTGCTTCTTCAAGGCTATGTGCAGTCTGGGCCCCTTCCCACGCCTTCCAGACATCTCTGATTGGATGATCTTTGGGGGGCTCTTCACCAGACTTGCCGTTTGAGCTCCACCAGTTGAAGTAGCTTTGCGCGAAACCGTAACGGCCCAGGAAGCGCAGTGGGTCAGCTGTAATGACGGAGGACCGATCAAACGTATCGAGGACCATGTCAAAATCAGCCGTATCAACGTGCTGCTGATACAGGGTCCGGTCGATGATGCGGACCAGAACTTCGATACCAACATCCTGCCAGTAGGTGCGAACGACTTCGAGTAGTTCGCCCTGGATATCCCATCGGGTTTCAAGTACGAGACTGAGACGGCGACCATCGGACATCAAACGATAACCATCCCCGTCTTGTTCGGTCAGACCGATAGCATCCAAAAGTTCTGCTGCTTTGTCTGGATCGTACTCTGTCCAACGTGCTTCAGCTTCTTCATCGTAGAACGGAGAGCCGGAGATTGGGGAAGCCTGACGCGCCTCACCTAAGCCAGAGAATGCGAGCTCATTGATGGTTTCGCGGTCCACGGAGATGTTGAGAGCTTCACGGAAGCGAATGTCCTCAAACAGCGCCTGCTTGATTTTGTCTTTGGAATTCAGGTTCGGAATGATCGACCATGTGAGTGCCTTGGTCCATTTTTCAATGGTGTAGTCACCCTTGGCTTCGTTTTCCTTCAACAGCGTGAAGTCGGCCACGTTGATGTGCCGGTTTTGGAGGTCGATCTCGCCCTGAATGGCCATGAAGTTGATGGCTTGAGGGTCCTGAAACAGGCGGTGCTCAATCTGGTCGATGTAAGGGAGCTGATTACCTTCGGCATCCACGCCGTAATAGTAGGGATTGCGTTCCATCACGACAGTGTCGGAAGGCGGTGGTGTTTTCACACGCCATGCGGTGAGAACTGGCATATTCGGGTTAAACCACCACGCCTGAATTTGGCCTTTGGAATCCCAGAGGTCCGTCCATTTCTTGGCACCATACTTGGCAATGGCCGCCTCTAGCTTGGCCGGGTCAGCGTAGGCTGGGTGGTAGTCCTTGAGGTAGTGGAATGGCTCGATGAAGCCGGGACGATCCAGACCCGGACGGCCTGTGCTTTCCTTGGCCAGCACGGTCAGGAACAGCGGGTAAGGCTTTTCGAAAGAAACGGTGAAGGTGTAATCATCCGCAAAAGACAGCTTCATTGGCACACCGTTGGAGGTGTAAAGTGCCTTGATGGATGGCATCAGGTCTTCGTTGAGGAAGACGTCCTCATACCAGAACCGCACGTCACGGGTGGTGACAGGCGCACCATCGGACCAACGCAGGCCTTCGCGGATTGTGAAGGTAAACTCGCGGGCATCTTCACTCACAGAATATTCGCCAACCCAGCCGGGAACCAGAGACAGGTTCTTGTCACCGTCCATGTAGGTTTCAACCACACGCTCTTCCATGAGCTTGGTTGGCCCCCAGCGGTCGCTTGGGCCTTTGAATGCACGCTTCATGACGCCGCCATAGGTGCCGATGCTGTCGTAGACCGGAATGACGCGTGGATTTTTCGGCAGGCGCTCTTCAACCGGCGGCAATTGACCGGCTTCAACCAGCTGCTTAAGCATGGGCGCTTCGTTATAAGCCCAGCCATTGGCGGCCAGAAACGGCAGCGTCAAAGCAGCAATCGACGTGAGTGTAACGCTCTTCATCAAATTTTCCCCCAACACGTTTTGCCAGATCCTCCCCGCCAAAACGCATTACTTCTATTTATGCAACAAGTCCGCGTCACTGCACCTGGCAGCCCAAATACGGCCTTATTGACAATCAGTTACCGGGCAAAGATGACAGGGGCACCGTTTGACAACAAGGCAGCTTTATGAAAAATTTTTCATGATTAGTTCTTCAACTTACTTCAAGGTCATCACTCAATCTCGCTCATTCGTCATCACATGTTGAGCAATGCAAAATTTGTTGAATTTATTCATTAGCTTAGATCATATTCACGAATTCCAATGCGAAGTTGTCTGAGCATCAAGAGGATTTTGGATAAGCTGGTTTCACTAATCAGTTCCTCTCAGTGATACACAACGGCACGCACGTAAGCGTTGCACATGAAAAGATTTTCATTCAATAATTGCCTGTCCTATTGATGAATGGTGGAAGTCGCGTGGCAACGGGTATCAAGCAGATCGCAAAGCTTGCGAACGTTTCAATCAGCACTGTTTCTCACGTTTTAAACGCTTCTGCTCCCATCGGCAGTGAAGTACAAGAACGTGTGTTAGGCATCGCGCGTGAGACAGGTTATCTTGCCAAGCGGCGACGCAAAGCTTCGATCTCCCTGCTCTCTACAGTGCTGCTGGTTGGCACCAAGAAAGCCTTCCCTAAGTCTGATCGCAATTTCGTGGCCTGGACCATGCTGAACGCTTTCAGGAAAGAATGCCAAAGCCGTGGCATTCGCCTCATTCCTCAGATTGAGGAAGAGAATGAAATCAATCCGGACAATATTGTGGAGGCCGTTGCAAAACACCGCCCCCAAGGCATCGCAGTGATGCAGGATGACAGGCAATGTCTGATTGATATGCTTTACAATCTACCGTCTGCCTCCGTTATTCTGAGTGGTCAGGATCAATCTATGAGGGTGGATACAGTTGCCCCCAGTAACCGCTTTGGAGCAAAGCTGGCCACGGATCATCTGCTGGATTTAGGTCACAAAAAGATTGCATTGCTCACCTGGGGCAATCGACGCGTCGCGAAGCAAAGGACTGAAGGATTTCTGGATGCCTTTAGACAAGCAGGGCTCGACGTTCCTGTCTCCGACATTATTGATGTTGGCGACTATCAGCAGGATGTGGTGGAGACCAACTTCAGCAAATGGCTGAACAAACACAATGGTCCTTCCCCTTACTCTGCGTTCTTTTGCTCAGCTGACAACGTTGCGCTTGGTGCGATGAAAGCCCTACAAAACCACGGTTACTCCGTCCCCAACGACGTTTCAATTATGGGTTTTGACAATGCATTGTTTGGCGAACTGTCCAGCCCTTCCCTCTCTACCATCCATGTTCCCATGGAAGAGATCGGTCACGTCGCACTTAATCTGCTGGAAGAAGCTTTGACATTGCCTGATGGCGAGCGCAGCGCCCGTCGTGTGGAGCTTGGATGCCGCTTGATCTTGCGCAACAGTACGGGCGTTCCAAACTCATCTTTTTCCAAGTCATAACACGTCAACACCTCCCCTAAGGGGATCTCTTTTAGATTCAAGTAAGGTTAGAAGACGTTTTCTGCAACCATATTTTGGTGACTTTGCCTTGCTTTCTATTGTCACCATATCAGGCCTAAAGCCCTATAATTCTTACTTTTACCGCTGTGTCTGATGAGACCAAAACCATTGGTTACTCAGAGTATTTTCTCTTGATTAGCAATCAAACAAAATTTGCGACGTCCCGAAAGCAAATCTCTAAGAGGGCTGTTCTATATTCCCGCAAAGCACTATTGCGCATGGGTTCTCACCTACTTCTCCTATCGGCTTGCGCTGATGATGTTGGGAAATGTGCGGAAGTATTCTACTTTCCGCCGCAACATGAATGTAGATAATGGAAAACAAGATTTCATTATATCGACCGCCAGCACCCTATCCGGGAGAAGCCGCAGAAGGCTGGAGAAACTTCAGTAATTATTTGAGCTCTGACCCTCTTGGCGTCATCCCAAAGGAGCTCTACGAGTGCGCGATTTTTCAGTTTGACGATGATGACCCGCGTAAGTTCCTCGTAAACGAGCCTAAATTGTTGTCCAGAGTTCTGGAAGAACAACAAGCGATATTCCCAAAAGGTGGTGGAATTGCAGAGCTGTTGAAGCCGATCCTGCATAATGGTCTGGTTTCTGCAGAAGGTGTTGACTGGCAAGACCAGCATGAAATGGTTGCACCGATTTTTTCCAACACGAGTGTCCGTATCTCTTTTGGTTATCTGCAAGAAGCGCTCAGTTCCTTTGTTGAACGCTTTGTGCAACATGCTGAGACTGGCCAGACAGTTAAGCTTGCAGAAGAGATCAACTTTCTAGTTGCTGATGTCAATTTCCGCTGCGTGTTCTCAAAGCCCATTGAGATTCAGCTGGAGCACCAATGCTTCGACTCCATTATGAAATACGAAGAGCAAGTTGCGGGGACTGCACTGGATCTGAAGCGTTTTTCTGGTGCTGGTCCACCAGTCTTTACAGAGGCAGCTTTGAAGACTGCAGAAGACGTGCGTGCCGTCATTTCGCAGATCATTGACGAGCACATGCATAACAAGCCTCCGAACTCTCAAAACTTCTTTCAAGTGTTTCAGGATGCCCGTGTTCCATCAACTGGAAAGCGTTTTACGAAGTCACAACTTGTTGACCAAGTCGCGAGCATTTTCCTTTCCAGCCATGAAACAACGTCTGCTGCGCTGTGTTGGTCTGTCTATATTCTCGCCCAATGCCCCGAGATTGTTGAGCGCATTCGAACAGAAGTGCAGTTGGTGACGGCTTGTGGTCGCATCTCTTATGAGCACCTGCCCCGTCTTCGTTTTACGCGTGACGTCTTTAAAGAGGTCCTGCGCCTTTATCCACCTGTCCTTTATCTCTCCCGTGTTGCACGTGAGGACACCACCCTTGGTGACACTCTAATCCCTAAGGAATCCATGGTGATCATCAGTCCATGGGTTGTGCATCGTCACCGGTCATTCTGGGAAAATCCAGACATGTTCGATCCTGATCGCTTTTCGCGCGGAGAAGCAAAGGCAACGCTTGGGAGTTATTTTCCCTTTGGTCTGGGACCAAGAATGTGTACGGGCGCCAGCTACGTCACTTTTCTTGGAATTAAAGTGATCGCGCGATTGTGTACCATGTTTGATTTTGAAACGATCAATACTGATGAGGTTCGTCCAGACAGTACTCTTTATTTAAAACCGTCAAGACCAGTTTTATGTAAAGTACACAAAAGGAAGTTTAGTAAGTAGTCGGAAGATCAAACGTCGAGGTTACCCAATGGACCCTAAAGAACTACAACAGCTAAAAGCAGGCATTCAAAAGGCACGTAAGCAAGAAGTCAACTTTGCGTATTCGCCAAACAAGAATCCAAAGGAAGACGACGCTTTGATAATTCACCCGCGGAAAAAGCCAAAGATGCTTTTGGTCGCGGTGAAGAAGGAGACCCAGAACCCTAAGAGCATGTGCGGGGTTGTAACCATCAAAAGTAAGGAAATGACCATCGAATGCGTTGGTAAGCCACCTACCCAAGGGCTTATCAAGATGATGCGTAAGTTCCTAATCAGCCAAAAGCTAAATTTCAAGATCCATGTGAAAGATGAAGAGGGCAACACCGTTCACTCTGATCACGCAGAGGAAGAAGGTGCAGAGACTCCAGATCATATGCTGGATACGTTCTCTCATGAGACTGATGAAGTCTCAGATACCGGCAGTGATGAAGCCTTTACTGATGAAGAGCTGGCCGCCAGTGGAGAGAATCTTGAAGACATTGAAGCTGACGAAGATACGTCTGCAGAAGACGCCGCAGCAGCTGCAGCTGAAGATGCAGCTCAAGAGGAAATTCTTCGCGACAAACTGACGTCAATCCTAGCCGCGATCACCCATAAAGTTGAGAAAGCACTTGGCAAAGATGACGAGTATGACGTTGCCCTAAAACAGCAGCTTAGCCTCATCGAAACTGCCGTGAACGCGCTTGATGACACCGGAACACAGGTTGGCGTAAAGGCAATTTTAGCACTCATCGCACAACAACCAGCAGCCAAAAAAGTCGATCAACAAGAAGTTGCTGCGGCAATCAAAGAGCTGACAATCCAACGAACAACGGCTGAGTCTAATATCAGCAGCCTTATGTCAAGCTTAAAGAACCATTCAGACCCACGCATGCGGCTCATCGCTGCAAAAGGACCAAGCGCAGCCTTGCTAGGCAACGCAAGCTTACTCCAGGGAAATCTGGATTTGGTTCTTAGAGATCTGAAAGCTTGGGGGGGAGCCCCAGCGGATAAGCGCCCTGCTGTTGCGAAGAAGCTTTCCGCTAGCATCGCTACTCTCAACAGCCATATGGAATCAGATAATTTGATTAACCTGCTCGAGAAAAATCCACTAGGTGTGTCTGTTTCAATCAAGAAACCAATCGCTTCAGCTTTGAAAGATCTCGAACAGAAGATTTCTGTCTGATCTAAACGCCCCGTGCTGCCGTCTTCGTAGCATGGGGCGACCTTTGTTTACGGGAACAAGCCGAAGGAGCACCCCGCATTGCCCTGCTTCTGTTTTTGCCCAGATATCATTCCCGACATCAACCTCAATTTGCTTGTCCCTCTCGTATTGAAAGCAGGGGAAGCTACGGCTTTGCCACGCATCAAAGGGCCCTCCCTTCGTGTGACATCCCCCCATCTTTTCATGCGGTTTCGCCCGTTTAACTTCCTGAGCCTTGCGCAGCTTTTAGCGCTAAACGCCAGCATCAATCATCGACTAACTGCGGCGGCAGACCTAGCTCTTCGTGTGACAGAGTCTGCGACACTTCCGGCAGCCAAGCTCAAGCTGAAAAAACTTGCTCAAACCTCGGCAAAATTCGCACTTCCCCTCGCTCTAAAATTGGGTTCCCTTCCCGGTCATATTCTTGCAAGGCTTGGACTGGCCGCACAACTTATCCTTCAAATTAAAGGACTGGGATTGAACCCATTTAATCTCAATCTCGGCAGGTTAAACCTCATTCTCCCGAAAGCGAAAATTAATTTACCCCTACTTGGACTCGTCGATTTGGGTCTGAAGCAGAACTTGAACATGAACGCTCAGGCTGACCTAAAAGCTCTTGCGAAAATGCTGGCTGATTTTGGCAACTGGAACCTTGGTTTTAAGTTCGATCTGAAAGCAGCATTCAAGATTTTAGCTGCCCTGAACATTATTGGCCTTTTACAGCTGGCATTTGGCGAAAGTCTTTTCTCAGGAAACGTCAAAGCCTGGGCCCGCATCACTGCAAAATTGAGCCTCTTTTCCAGATTGCTGCCACAACTGAACCTGAAACTGCCGACAGCTAAGGTGGATTTGAGTGATCTCGACCTGAACATTGGTCAAGCCGACTGGCTTCGTAATGCAAACCGCATTTCCATGAGAGCATCTGCAAGGGCATCGCTCCGGGCATCTGCACGCCTCAATGCAGGTCTATTCGCCCGAACGGAGGCTGCCATCGGGCTCGCCTATGCCCTTTCCGCAGCTCTTAACATCAAGCCGACGTCTAAGTGCTGTAGTCGGTGTGCGTTAATATTCTGACGCGTTCTTCGGGCACAAATTTCAGCAGTTGAGTAACCATTTGCCGCCAGTCTGGCGGTAACTTATTGAGGTCCGGATCGCTCTGACGAAACGCGATAGCAGCTTCATAGGTGTCCATTATATGGTCCCGATATCCGAACATCTCGCGTATAATCAGGCCAAGTGCGTACAGGTCTGTTTTCTCGGTGATTTGATCCGTGCCTAATCCAAGCTGTTCTGGTGCAGCATAGTTCAAGTGCCCGGCAAAACTGCTATGTGGCCGCATAAACGGCAGCTCATCAGCAAAGGCACAATAGCCAAAGTCCAAAATGACTACCCCATGCACTCCCTGGTTGCTTAGCATGATGTTGTTAGGAGCGAGATCTAAGTGGGCAATCCCAACGCTATGGAGATGATTGACCGTCAGAACCAATTGCTTACAGAGTTGGGCACATTCTTTTAAGGAAAGCGACGCCTTACTAATCCTATCGGCAAGTGTTTCCCCTTTCACCAACTCCATGACCAGCTTGATGTTTCCGCCTTCGGTTTTCAGCTCCACAAAGTTCGGTGCGATGGCGCCAGACAAACGCTGCAGGGCTTTCGCTTCTCTAAATAAAAGTTGCTGCGGGGTTGATGATGAAATGAGCGCCTTCTCCGCCAACATGCGATTTGACGACGGGCACCTGTAAAACCTGACAATGCTTGTTGATGTGCTCTTTGCAGGTTCCAACACAATATCCTTATATCTGTCAGAGTGTTCTGGTTGCAGAGATATTTTTCCCTATCAAGTCAACGAGTTAATAACGATATTACCAGTTCCTCTTATACTGTACACACAATGAAATGATCTTGCGGAATATTATAGGCCTATCTCGAGTGGTCGCCCCACTCATTTGGCAACCTCTACCAATACTATGCGCAAATACTTGGTAGTGATCGGACTTCCAGTCCCAATAAGCAGTAGCAGAGCGGGATAGATTTCGAATGGATCCAACGGCTTCCCTTCAACCTATTGAGGAGAATGCACCTTGCGGGCCGGATCTTGAATACGATCCTGACTTCCTGACGATGGAGACTGCTGCCAGTGGCACCCAAGATCATCAGATCGGGGAAGCCATTATCAAAGGGGAAGAGCCTGACTGGAAGGAGGCACTGCGCCTCTCCACCCAACTGCTTACACGAACCTACGATCTTCGCGTTGCCATCATTCACGCACAATCTCTAATTGCAATTGAAGGCTATCCAGGCTTCACCAAAGGCATGGATTTCATTGCACAAATGCTGGATTCCTTCTGGGATACGCTACATCCAGAGCTTGATCCTGCAGAGGGGCATGACCCTATCATGCGTGCGAATGTCCTTTCCGCTCTCAATGACAGACGCACCACGCTTGCCCTGATCAGAAATGCCTCTCTCGTCCAGTCTCGCATCTTCGGAGCATGGTCTCTCAACGAGATCGCCATCGCTCGCGGGGAGACTGAACTGCCAGAAGGCCGTGACAGACCCGACATTGCTTCCTACGATGCAGCTCTCAGAGAGACAGATCGCGAAAACATTGCAGAGGTTGTTAATGCAATCGAAACCGCGATCAAAACATCCGAGCATATCCGGGATTTTTTCGCGCAACACGGTGGCCTGATCCTTGACGACCTCCTGCGAGAGCTGCGTCAAGCGCAGTTTTTATTGGCTCCAGCACTGGAAATCGAAGAGGAAGAGGAGGAGGAAGAAGGAGAACCTGACTCTGAGGCAGATGGACCGGTTAAAGCTCGATCAGGCAAGAAAAGCGCAAGTTTTACCGGAACAGTTATAAACCGAACTGACGTGTTAAGAGCTCTTGATGAGGTTTGTGCGTATTACAAGCGTAGCGAACCTTCAAGTCCGGTTCCACTTCTACTGGGTCGGGCCCGACGTCTTGTTGATCTCGACTTTTATTCCATCATCAAGGACCTCGCTCCAGATGGGGAAGCACAAGTTTTGAACATCAAAGGGGTAAGCCCCGACGACGACGAACATTCTGGTTCAATCGAATAACCCAGGTCTGAATAAGAACAAAAGTACCGGGAACCCGATCACATGGCAAAACAAAGTAGTCAGAAATTTATAGCGAGGAACAGAGCCCCTCGAGTGCAAATTGAGTACGATGTTGAATTGTACGGCGCAGAGAAGACCATTCAGCTGCCTTTCGTAGCTGGTGTAATGGCTGATCTTTCTGGCAAGCCCGAAGATCCACTTCCTCCTGTAGGGGATCGAAAAGCCCTTGAGATCGACGTCGACAACTTCGATGAACGCATGAAGTCGATGAAGCCACGCGTGGCATTCCGGGTTCCCAACACCCTCACAGGCGAAGGCAATCTCAGTGTTGATCTGACCTTCGAGAGTATGGACGACTTTTCTCCGGCAGCAGTTGCGCGCAAAGTTGATTCTTTGCGTACTTTGCTGGAGGCCCGTACTCAGCTTGCAAACCTGATGACATACATGGACGGCAAGTCCGGTGCCGAGGAACTGATCGGTAAGGTTTTGAATGATCCTGCCCTTTTGCAAACACTAGCTGCCGCTCCGAAGGAAGATGATGCAGCTGCTGAAGAGAAGGATGAGAGTAATGGCTGAAGCTGAAAAACAACCCGAAGTCGAAGCCGAAGAGGCGCAAGTTGAAGCTATTGATCCCAATAACTTTGAATCTCTCCTCAATCAAGAATTCAAGCCCAAATCAGATAGTGCAAAAGAAGCTGTGGAAGGCGCGGTGGCAACACTGGCCGAACAGGCTTTGGCAAACACCGCTCTGATTTCGGATGACACGCTGAAGTCCATTGAAGGCATTGTCGCCGAAATTGACCGCAAGCTCTCCGAGCAAATTCAAACAATTCTTCACCACGAAGATTTCCAGAGCCTTGAGGGTACCTGGCGCGGACTTCACTATCTCGTCAATAACACTGAGACTGACGAAATGCTGAAGATCCGGGTGATGAACATCTCCAAAAAAGAACTGAGCAAGACCCTGAAAAAATACAAGGGTACTGCTTGGGATCAGAGCCCAGTCTTCAAGAAAATCTATGAAGAAGAATATGGCCAATTCGGTGGTGAGCCTTATGGCGTGCTTATCGGTGATTACTACTTCGACCACACACCGCCAGACGTGGCACTTCTGAACGAGATGGCTGAGATTGCTGCGGCGGCTCATGCTCCGTTCATTGCGGGAGCGAGCCCTAGCCTCTTCCAAATGGAATCCTGGCAAGAACTCTCAAACCCCCGCGATCTCACCAAAATTTTCCAGACACCAGAATATGCTGCATGGCGATCTCTACGTGAATCTGAAGATTCCCGTTATATCGGTCTTGCAATGCCACGTTTTCTGGCCCGGTTGCCTTATGGTCCGCTTACTGAGCCAGTGGATGAGTTTGATTTTGAAGAGGACACATCAGGTGCCTCCTCCTCAAAATACGTCTGGTCCAACTCTGCTTTTGCAATGGCAACCAATATCACCCGTTCATTCAAGATGTACGGCTGGTGCTCCCGCATCAGAGGTGTGGAATCTGGCGGCGCTGTTGAAGGTCTGCCTTCACATACGTTCCCAACGGATGATGGCGGCGTGGACATGAAGTGTCCAACTGAGATTGCTATCACTGACCGCCGTGAAGCTGAACTTGCGAAGAATGGCATGATGCCATTGTTACATCGCAAGAATTCGGATTTGGCGGCCTTCATTGGTGCACAGTCTTTGCAGAAGCCAGCAGAGTATACGGACCCTGATGCGACAGCAAATGCTAACCTTGCAGCTAGGTTACCTTACTTATTTGCAAGTTGTCGGTTCGCTCACTATCTAAAATGTATTGTTCGAGACAAGATTGGCTCGTTCAAAGAACGTCAGGATCTTCAGAACTGGCTGCAAGATTGGATTATGCGTTACGTAGATGGCGATCCTGCAGGTTCCAGCGAGCAGACAAAGGCGGAAAAGCCTCTGGCGTCAGCCGAAGTGGTCGTCGAAGCCGATGATTCAAACCCAGGCTACTACAGCGCAAAGTTCTTCCTACGTCCTCATTACCAGTTAGAAGGTCTGACGGTTTCCTTGCGACTGGTTTCAAAGCTTCCGTCAGCCAAGGGAGGATAAACCTTAGGCTGACGCGGAAGACGGCAGCGTTTTTATCAAACCCATTCAAAACGCTGTTAATCGGCACTACGCCTCATGCGGCAAGCCGTTTAGTGCCACAACAAAGTAAGCAACAAAAAGTGGAGCAAGCGTCATGTCAATTGATGCATATGTAATCTTTGAGGGGCCCGGTGCCGGTGCTATCGCCATTGAAGGCGAAACACAAGATGATGAAATGGCCAAAAAAAAGGCCTTCGAGATCGCCACTTTCAGCATGGGTGCTGAAAACACTATGGACATCGGTTCCATGCGTGGCGGTTCTGGCGCTGGTCGCGTGAAGTTTAAAGAATTCCAGATTGAAAAGAAAAGTGACCGCGGTTCGCCAGGCCTTTTCCTTGCTTGCTGTAACGGTGGTATTTACGAGACAGTGACACTTTTGCTTCGCCGTTCTGGTGGTGCATCCGGTAAAGCTGGTGTGATCTTCCTTACCTTCACAATGAAGCTGGTTGCCATCAAGGAAATCAGTTGGGAAGGTAACGACGAAGAGTGTAAAGAATCCATCCAGATGGAATATGGTGCTGTTCAGATTGATTACACCATGATGGATACCACTGGTGCGATGGGCAAGACACTTACCGAAAAGTGGAGCCGCATCAAGAATACTCGCGATCTCGTCGTCAAATAATCGAGTATTTTCCCTACTTTATCTGTTTGCCGGGGTTTCCCCGGCAAACCTTCCTCATCGCAATAGTCTGGAGTGATCCCGTATGCCTGCGAAGGAACATCTAGCCACAGGTAATTTACAAGAAGCGCTCAAGATCACTCAGGAGCAAGTGCGAAAAAAGCCTGAGGACGTCAAAGAACGCATCCTCCTTTTCCAGCTCTATTGCGTCAATGGAGACTGGCTCAAAGCCAAAAAACAGCTTCCAATCATCCGCCAATTTGATGAGAGCGCGGTGCCTATGGTGGAGACCTATTCTCGCTTGCTGGACATGGAGCAACTGCGCGAAGAAGTCTTTTCAGGTGACAAGACCCCCCTGCTCTTTGGTGAACCTAAAGAATGGCTTTCCTTTCTGGTTCAAGCCCTCAAGTTCGACACTGAGAAAAACGAGCAAGCGGCAAGCGACCTTCGAGATCAAGCCTTTGAAGAAGCAGACGCCATTTCCGGAACCATAAATGGTGAAAAGTTCGAGTGGCTGGCAGATGCCGACCCGCGGCTTGGCCCCGTTCTTGAGCTTATGATGAGCAACGCCTATTACTGGGTTCCGTTCTCCGCAATCAAATCTATCAGAATTCCAGAACCTCGTGACCTACGAGATATGTGCTGGACACCTGTGAACCTTCTTTGGGTCAACGGTGGCCCTGCAAATGGTTTCATTCCAACACGTTACGTTGAAACTGTTCACTCAGACGACCCCAACCTCAAGCTTTCCCGTTTAACTACCTGGGACGGTGACAGACCGATCGGACAACGTATGTTTGCGCATGAAAGCTCAGAGATCCCTTTGCTTGAGGTGCGAGCGATCAATTTTGACACTGAACTGGATATTCATAAGGACATCGGCCCCGTAACAGGCGCGGATGATGCCGCATCTTCAACGGAGGGAGGCCATGGCTGAACGCCCTCTTGCTGATCGGTTGGTCCCGTCTTTGTTGGACCGTCTTACAGATGACAACCCGTTTCAGCAGGTGGAGCCTCGTGAAGCCCGTGTCACCAGTTCGGTTAATCTTCGGTATTCCATTCAACGTGATTTGGAGTGGCTTTTTAACACAACCCGCTTGGCATCAGACATTGATCTGACGCCTTATCCCGAAGTCCAGTCCTCCGTCTTAAATTTTGGGATTCCAGACCTAGGCGCGATGACAAGTAAAAGTGCAGAAGAGATTGAAGACATTTTGCATGAGGCAATCGTTCATTTTGAACCTCGCCTTATAGCAGATAGCCTTTTGGTTTCTATCGTTGAACCTAATAAACCACGCCGTTCCAATCGTCTGGACTTCCAGATTGAAGGGCAGTTGTGGTCCCAACCTTTGCCACAAGCCTTGTACCTGCGCACTGAGTTCGACCTTGATGTGCATGCGGTGCAAATAGCTAAACCGCGCCAGCGAGGTTCTTGACATGAAGCCTTGGCTGCTTCCGTATTACAACAGAGAATTACAGCATATTCGCGAAAGTGCCTCTGAATTTGCAGAGGCTTACCCCAAAGTCGCAGGGCGTCTTGGGTTGAGTGGTTTTGACTGTGCTGATCCGTACGTTGAACGTCTTTTGGAAGGCTTCGCCTTTCTAACTGCACGTGTTCAATACAAGCTAGACGCCCAGTTCCCTCAGTTTACGCAGCACCTTCTGGAAATGGTGTATCCGCACTTCCTAGCGCCAGTTCCATCCATGCTTATTGCAAGTTTAGAGCCGGATATGACGCAGGGTTCCCTGAAGGACGGGTATGTTATTCCTCGCGGCACACAGTTGCGCAGCCGCAAGAGTGCCCGCGGAGCAACGCCTTGTATTTATAACACCGCTCATGAAACAACCCTTTGGCCAATTACGATAGAGGCCATCGATTATCTGGCGAGCCCGAGTGAATTGGCTGCCCAGAAGGTTGAGGTAAAAAATGGAGCTAAAGCCGGACTTCGTATTCGGCTGAAAACGGTTGGCAACATTCCGTTTAATGAGCTCGCGCTGGACGAACTTCCGCTTTATTTACGGGGAGGAGGATCACAACCGGTGAAGCTTTATGAGCAAATCATCGGTAATTGCACTGGCGTTGCAATCCGCCCAACAAGTTTGCCTACGCCTTGGGAAATCAGCCTTTCCTCCGAGATCGTGAACACGCGTGGATACGGAGATGAGGACGCACTTCTCCCTTATGGGCCGCAATCGTTCAGCGGTTATCGTCTGTTGCAGGAGTACTTCGCGTTTCCGCACCGTTTCCTGTTTGTCGAACTGACCAATCTGCAACCTGCCGTTCGTCAATGCGAAACGGATGAAATGGATGTCTTTCTGCTCTTTGATCGTATTGACAAAGATCTGGAACGCGCCGTTGATCGTGCCAATATCTCCTTGTTCTGCACCCCTGCAATCAATCTGTTCTCTACACGACTGGACCGCCTGCATATCAACGACAAGCGCAGCGATCACCATGTGGTGCCAGACAGATCTAAACCACTGGACTACGAAATTTATCAGCTGCAAGAGGTTGAAGGGTTTAGCTCGCAAGGCGATGCGCCGCAGATCTTCAAGCCATTCTACAGCCTATCAAGCACGCAAGATTTACAAAGTGAAGGTGCCTATTACACGGTGAACCGCAAGCAACGGCTTGCAACAGCCAAACGACAGATGACGGGTGGACGCAGCAATTATCTTGGCACTGAGATTTTTATTAGTCTCGTAGATGCGAAGGACGCACCCTATAATCTTGCACTCAATCAGCTCGGCATTCGAGCACTTTGCACGAACCGAGATCTACCATTGATGATGCCGATTGGAGCGGGAAAGTCGGACTTTTCCCTTCCAGAAGGTGGGCCAGTTGAAGCAGTGAAATGCATCGATGGCCCCAGTCGGCCACGTCCCTCAAACATCTTTGGTGAAACCGCATGGCGCTTCATCAATCATTTATCACTGAATTACCTTAGCATCGCGGACAATAACGATACTGATGGCGCACAAGCTCTGCGTTCCATTCTGCATCTGTACGCTCCGCTTGGTGACAGCTCGACAACACAGCAAATTGATGGCGTTCGCTCAATCAAATCCACTCGGGCTGTTCGTCGTCTCCCTGGACAAGGTCTTTCATCTGTCGCACGTGGCCTTGAGCTAAATATTACGCTTGATGAAGCCGCCTTTGAAGGCACAGGCGTGTTTCTGCTTGGTGCTGTGCTCAATGAGTTCTTTGCCCGTTACGTTTCGATCAACAGCTTCACCGAGACGGTGATCAGATCCAACGTACGCGGTGAAGTGATGCGCTGGCCTTGTCAGATCGGGAGGCGTCACAGATTATGACTGGTTCGCAAACACCACCTCCCCCAAGTTCGTCTGGTCCACCCAAACCTCCCAATGGGCAAGGCAAACCACCCGTGCCAGTTCAGCAAGAGATTACGCCTGAAGTTCGTTGGAAACAGCGCTTGCGTTCAGCTGAGAAAGATTACCTCAGCTATGAGTTTTTGCCTCTGGTGCGGCTTATTGAGTGCTCCAA
Organism: Pseudovibrio sp. Ad26; assembly: GCF_001623285.1. Taxonomy (NCBI): domain Bacteria; kingdom Pseudomonadati; phylum Pseudomonadota; class Alphaproteobacteria; order Hyphomicrobiales; family Stappiaceae; genus Pseudovibrio; species Pseudovibrio sp. Ad26. The sequence continues at coordinate 85,023 of NZ_LMCE01000061.1, read as the reverse complement.
CCCGGATATGCCTCGGATTGGAACGTCACGGCGCTGTCAGGATGATCCTGTCCGGTTTTCTCATGAACCCCATTTGCAGTTTGAAGCATCAACGATCACGGCGTTCAAGCAAGGTGTTGGAACAAAGCCCAGCCGGTTAACCAGTCGGTTTTTGGGACTCTTTGGGCCCAATGGCCCAATGCCGCTTCATCTGACTGAGTATGCCTTTAAGCGGGAACATCAACACCGCGATACCACAATGCGCGCATTCGCGGATATCTTTCATCACCGTATCCTGAGCTTGTTTTACCGCGCTGCGATCACCGGTGAGCCCGCCTTCAGCTTTGATCGACCTGAACAAGACAGGTATTCGATCTATACCGGAGCGCTTGCAGGATTTGGACCGACCGAGTTTCGGCACCGGGATGATTTACCGGATGTAGTGAAGTACCATTTCGCTGGCCGTCTCGCCTTGCAAACGCGCGGGGCTGATGGGTTACTGGCAATTTTGAGCTGTTACTTCAACCTCCCTGTCGCTCTGGAAGAGTTCATTGGAGAGTGGCTGTATCTACCCAAAAATCAAGTGACTGCCCTCAACGGTTTTCGCAATGCCGGGCTTCTGGGTGTTGGAGCCGCACTGGGGGGCCGAGTTTGGTCCAGTGACACAAAATTCCGCGTGGCGTTCGGTCCATTGAGCCTACGCGACTATGAAGGGCTGCTTCCTGACGGTGTTTCCATGCCGCGATTGCTTTCAGCGGTCAGAGCCTATTGCGGGGATGAGCTGGAGTGGGACGTGGCTCTTGTCCTTAAGCGCAATCAGGTGCCGACTACCCGGCTTGGACAATATGGAAAGCTGGGATGGACGACTTGGTTGTCACCTAAAAAACAAGGTGATCCGGTTCGAGATCTCAATTTGCGCCCACGACAAGTCACTGAAAAATCGAAAGCGTCTATTCATAACAACAATCGCGCGAAGGCTGCCTAGGAGTTCCCATGAGTGATATCAAACGAGCGTCCCTCTTCGGTAAATTAAATCCGACCTGCTATCAGGCAATCGACAGCGCTACGACCTTTTGTAAGATGCGCGGCAATCCTTATGTGGAGTTGGAGCACTGGTTCCAGCAGTTGTTGAGCGGGCAAGATTCAGATCTGCATCGCATTTTGCGGGATGCAGAGATCGATGAGGCCCGGCTCGCAAGTGATCTCACTAAGGCCTTGGACAAGTTGCCCCGAGGGGCCAGTTCAGTCAGCGATCTTTCTCAGCACGTGGAAGAGGCCGTTGAACGCGGTTGGGTTTATGCCACTTTGATGTTTGGTGATAATGCCATCCGCAGCGGTTACCTTTTGATTGGTATCCTAAAGACACCGGGCCTTCGCAATACGCTCTTTGGCATTTCGCGTCTGTTTGAGAACATTTCAGCTGATGATGTTGCGACACGATACAAGAAAATCACAGAGGGCTCTCCTGAAGAAGGCAAAGCCAAGGATGGTACGCAACTCGATGCTGGTGAACAGCATGCCGCAGCCCCGGGCCTAAAGTCTGCAGATGAGGCATTGGACGCCTATTGCACAGACATCACGGCAAAAGCAAAAGCTGGGCAGCTGGATCCGGTTATTGGCCGTGAAGAAGAAATTCGCCAGATCATCGATACACTGATGCGTCGTCGTCAAAACAATCCAATCCTGACGGGTGAAGCGGGAGTTGGTAAAACGGCTGTGGTTGAAGGTTTGGCTATCCGCATTGCAGAGGGCGACGTGCCGCCTTCCATCAAGGATGTGCGCGTTCTCCTGCTTGATGTCGGGCTGTTACAAGCTGGCGCTGGCGTGAAAGGTGAGTTCGAAGATCGCCTACGCAAGATATTGGATGCAGTTCGCTCTTCTGTACAGCCCATCATCCTGTTCATTGATGAAGCCCACACGCTCATTGGTGCTGGTGGGGCTGCTGGGACCGGTGATGCAGCTAACCTCTTAAAGCCAGCACTTGCCCGTGGTGAACTGCGGACAATCGCAGCAACAACATGGTCTGAGTACAAGAAGCACATTGAGAAGGACCCTGCGCTCGCTCGTCGCTTCCAGAACATTTTGGTTGAAGAACCTGATCCGGATAAAGCCGTTGCAATCATGCGCGGTGTGGCAGCAATGCTTGAAGAGCATCATCAGGTGCAAATTTTGGATGAAGCACTTGAAGCTGCTGTACATTTGTCGATGCGCTTTATTCCTGCAAGGCAGCTGCCAGACAAGGCAATCAGCCTGATTGATACTGCCTGTGCCCGTGTTGCTCTTTCCCAACATGCAACACCAGCTGCTGTCGATGATTGCCGCAAACGACTTGTCATGATTGAAACGGAACGAGATATCCTTGAACGAGAGGTGCAGTCCGGTTTCGATGTCGGTGACAAGCTCACTGACGTGCACAAGAAGCTTGCTGAGCTTGAGAAAGAACGTGAAGCTCTTGAAGCTGAATGGTTGAAAGAGCAATCGCTTGTTACAGAAATTCTGAAACTGCGTGAGGTGTTCCGCCAAACCAATGGAGATGAGAACGCAGATACGGCTCCAATCAAGAAGGAGCTGGACCAGAAACTTGAAGAACTAACCGAATTACAAGGTGAGCACCCTCTCATTCTTCCTGAAGTGGATGGCCAAGCGGTTGCAACAATTGTTTCTGACTGGACGGGCATCCCAACTGGGCGCATGGTCTCTAACGAGATTAAGACGGTGCTGCACCTGAGCGATATCCTGAGGAAGCGGATCATCGGTCAGGATCATGCTATGGAGGTGATCGCTCGCCGCGTAAAAACCTCTCGTGCGAACCTTGATAATCCAAGTCGCCCAATCGGTGTGTTCCTTCTGGTCGGACCAAGTGGTGTTGGTAAAACCGAGACAGCCTTAGCACTTGCAGAGACCCTTTATGGCGGTGAGCAGAACCTTATCACCATCAACATGAGTGAGTTTCAGGAATCCCACACGGTCTCCACGCTAAAAGGCTCTCCTCCAGGGTATGTGGGTTACGGTGAAGGCGGTGTTTTGACAGAAGCCGTACGTCGCAGACCTTACAGCATTGTGTTGCTGGATGAGGTTGAGAAAGCCCACCCGGATGTGCATGAACTCTTCTTCCAGGTCTTTGACAAAGGCATGATGGAAGATGGCGAAGGCCGGAAGATCAATTTCAAAAACACTTTGATCTTATTGACTGCCAATGTGGGCAGTGATCTCATTTTGGATATGTGTGCAGACGAAGATCTGACACCAGATCCGGAGGGTATTGCCAAAGCTTTGAGACCTCCCTTGCTGAAGGCTTTCCCGGCAGCACTTTTGGGCCGACTTGTAACCGTGCCCTACTACCCGCTGAGTTCCCCTGTCATTCACAAAATCATCAATCTACAACTTGGCCGGATTGGCGATCGTATCCTCGAGAACCACAATGTGAAGTTCACATGGGACGTTTCAGTTGTTGCCTTGATTGAGAGCAGATGTGCGGAAATTGAGAGTGGAGGTCGCATGATCGATGCGATCCTGACCAACACCCTTCTCCCGGATATCAGCACAGAATTCCTGAAGAACATGAGTGAAGACAAGAAGATCACAGAACTTAAGGTTCTGACTGATGGTGATGCATTTGACTACAAGTTCAAGAAATCACCCGTAGCCAAAAAAGACAAGCACAAGAAGAAATAGATCCATCACAGGAAATTCAGATAAACCTGAAAGCAAAATCAAAACATATGCTTATTACTTTTTTTACCACAGAAACTAACTGAAACAAAACACGTCGGAACTACTTTTCCAAGTGACGAGGAGTCCAACGATGCAGAAAGTTAAGCAATCGGCGAGGAGACGGTCGACACGCATTCCTGCGTGGCGTCTTACTTTGCGCCGTATTGTTCGCTCTGATATCTTTCAGTACACCTTTCTCATCTTGATTGTTGTCAACGCAATCAGCCTGGGTCTGGCGACATCCCCTTCCGTACGACGCTTGACTGGTGATGGACAGATCATTTTCGACGACGTGATTATCGGACTTTTCATTTTGGAATTTGTCTTGAAAATCACGGCGTTTGGCACACGCTTTTTCAAAAGCTGGTGGAACATCTTCGACATTTCAGTGGTTAGCTTTTCCCTGCTCCCGCAGTCAGGTTATCTCAGCGTCTTGCGTGCCCTTCGGGTTATGCGAGCCATGCGTGTCCTATCTTTCCTGCCACAGTACCGGCAAGTGATGCAGGCGCTATTGGATGCGCTGCCTGGCATGTTCTCCGTAATGATCGTTCTGGCGCTGATTTATTATGTGTTTGCGGTGATGGCGACCGGCTTGTTTGGTGCAAGCTTTCCAGACTGGTTCGGAGACATTGGTCGATCTTTGTACTCGCTGTTCCAGATCATGACGCTGGAGAGCTGGTCCATGGGGATCGTGCGTCCCGTTATGAAGATCTATCCCTACGCCTGGGCCCTTTTCATCCCCTTTATCTTCCTGACCGCATTTGCCGTGCTCAACCTGTTTATCGGTCTGATCGTCAGCTCCATGCAGGGCATTTATCAGGAAGAACACAGTGAAGACGTCGAACGCCTTCGCCTCCTCGTATCCGCAGAAAACCGTGCAATCGCCGCTCAATTGGAAGCTGCACAATTGCAGGTAATCAAAACCCTCGAACGTCTTGAGGACCAGATAGAAACCAATAAGAGAGATTCTGATGAGTGACTCTGACAAGGACGATGATCTTGACGCACTGCTCAATGACATCATCGAGGAAAGTGATGCTCCCACAGAAGGTGAAACCGCTGAAGGTGCATCTGCAAGTGTTTTTGAGCCCGATTTTGGCGAGGTCACATGTGAAGCCCCAAAGCTCAACATTACGCTGGATAGTCCGTTTCATCTTGCCGTGATCGGTGATTTTTCTGGTCGTGCCAACCGCATGGCTCTTTACGATGCTGATGAGCTTGCTGTGCTCAAAGGGCATAACGTTGATGTCGATACCGCAGAAGACCTTCCTGCCCGCTTCAAGATCAACATCGAACTTGACCTTGCTGGTGATGAAAAAGTCATTCGGTTTGAACCGAGCTGCATTGAAGACTTCCATCCTGACGAAATAATTGATGAGTTCGAGATATTTGATGAGCTGAAGGCGCTGCGTTCCTCCCTCAAAAACCCAGGGACATTCAGCAATGCGGCAGCAACCATTGATGAATGGTTGGAAGACAAAGGTGAAAAGCCTATCTCGCAGCGCAACTCGCGTGGTTCTGTTATTCCAGTCGACAAGAAGCTGAGTGACTTCTCCGCTCTCATTGATCGCCCTGTTGAGGAGCATGAAGAAGCCGATGACTTCACAGACCTGATTGGAAAGATCGTTTCGCCTCACATAACCCCTGCCGACAATCCGCAACTCGATGATTATCTCGAGATTGTCGAGACTGTGATGACTACGACACTGCGCAAGATCCTTCAAAACGCTGATTTTCAGGCTCTGGAAAGCGTGTGGCGGGTCATTGATATGTTGTCACGCAGAATTGAGACTTCCACCGCACTCAAAATAACGCTCTACGACATCTCTGCGGAGGATTTTGCAAGAGACCTCAGTGCCACCAACAAGCTTGAAGAAACAGGTTTATATCGTCTCTTCGTGGAAAATGCGCTGCAGGATGAAGGTGTTGGCACGCCGAGTGCAATTGTTGGTCTTTACACATTCGATATGACGCCCCCCCATGCAGAGCTTCTGGGGCGTATGTCAAAGATCTGCGCGCATGCGCATGCACCTTTCCTGACATCCCTAGACCGCAACAATGCCACCAGAAAATTTGCTGATCTTCCTAAGATTACCGAAAAGACGTGGCAGAGTCTGCGTGCCATGCCAGAAAGCAATTACATTGGTCTGAGTTTGCCACGCTTCATGCTTCGAATGCCTTATGGCGCAAAAACCGATCCGATTGATGCATTCAGCTTTGAAGAGTTTGACGAGCAAGTTGGCCTGAAAGCCATGTTGTGGGGCAATCCAGCAGCCCTGATAGGTCTTGTGCTAGCAAAAGACTACGAGACCAATGGCGGTGGCATGAGGCCAGGATCCATCCTGACACTCAACGAAATGCCGTTCCATTACGTGCACGACCAATATGGTGATCAGCTTGCCCTGCCATGTACTGATCGCATGATTAGTCATCGCAGCGTCGAGCCACTCATGAGACAGAGCTGGATGCCCATTGTTTCTATGAAGGGCCAGCCGGAAGTTCGCATTGCCTCTCTTAACGGCCTGGCCGGTGACACTATCTCTGGACGCTGGTGCGATCAGATTGCCGTGACCAAAGCTGCAGAGACACCGAGCGCAAGCGCCGGAGCGCGTGTCAGCATCAGCGGCGGCGATGGCTCTACCCCAGGCATTCAGGCAACAAAAGGTGCAGTGGTTGTTGAGACAATCCTTGATCCTAAGAAAACACCAGAAACCATCTTCAGAATTGAAGCTGAACCGCCAGAACCTCAGGAGAGTGAACCTGAGGTAGCTGAGGAAGAAGACGAGATTGAAGAGGCACCAGCTCCTGCGCCAGCCGCAGCAGCTGCTCCGCCTGCACCTGCCCATGACACGACAGAGTTGGACAACCTCTTAGCCGACCTTTCAGCAGACGATGAAGAAGAAGCGGACGAAGAAGGAATGGATCCGGAACTCGAAGCACTGCTTGCCGACCTGTAACAATTGATAATGGAGTTTCAAATGGCAGAACTCATTGAAATAGAAGAAGTACCTGAGATCTACGTCATGGAGTACGGCGGCAATTATTACCTTGTTCGCGGTGCAGCTTACCTTGATCAGATCCTATTTGGCAAAGAGCCACTTAGCTTCCCCGTGCTCATCAAATCCGTCAAGACCTGGGATGAGGTTCTCGTGAACTGGGAGAACACCGGAGGTTCCATGCCCTGGATTCTCAACCCCAGCATCGTTGAACGGATGGAACGAGACAATCGCAAACTGACCTCAGACAGCTTTAACGCCTGAGACCGATCAAAACAGCAGTTTTAGAAATAGGCAGGTCCTGGAATGTGTGCGAGCAAAATAACTGAGAACCGGCTGTTTACGATCAGCTTCGATGGTGGAGATGACAGCTTCCACCTTTGGAAGATGAAGATGACCAGCGAAATGAGTGAGCTCTACGAAATGGTCGTTGATTGCCGATCATTCGAGCATGACCTGAGCCTTGATAAGATGCTTGGGCAGACACTCACGGTTGAAATGAAAAAAGTATCCGGCACAAGCCTGTCCTCTGACCAGTATCTGAATGGATTTGTGACCAAGGCCATCTATACGGGACAAGATCATGGGTATTCAACTTACCGGCTTATTGTACGCCCGTGGCTTTGGTTTTTGACCCTTACCAGCAACTGCCGGATTTTTCAGGAAAAGTCGACGCCGGACATCTTGAAAGAAGTCTTTCAGGAAGCTGGTTTTACTGACTTTAAAAACAAGCTGAGTGACAGTTATGATCCTCGGCCCTATTGTGCTCAGTTTCAAGAAACCGACTTCAACTTTATCTGCCGCCTGATGGAGCAGGAAGGGATCTATTATTACTTTGAGCATGAGGACGGCCAACACACCATGGTATTGGCAGATTCCTATAGCGCTCATGAAAACATCAAAGGCGAGTCCAGCCTTCCCTTCTATTCTGAGGAAGACCATTTCCGTCGCGGAGCAGATCACTTTTGGGATTGGCGACACAATGAAGAGATCCAGACGGATGAAGTTGAAATCAATGACTATGATTTCACTAAGCCCACGAGTGATCTGAAAGCTAATGCTAGCGAAAAGAAGTCCCACCAGCTTTCTGGCCGCACACGTTACATGTATCCCGGCCATTACGAGGAAGTCAGTGTAGGTGAAAAGCGAGCCAAGGTGCGCGTTGAAGAAGCCAGTGCGGCTTACGCTAAGGTATATGCGCGCGGCAACGTCCGTGGATTGCGCCCCGGATACCTTTTCAAATTGGATCAGTTTTCAGACGACCCAAGTCAGGAAAAAGAATACCTGATCACGAAGGCGATCTGTGAGGTCTCAATCGAGTTTGCGCGCGATGAAGAGCAGGAATTTTATGACGCAATCACCTATGAGATTGAGGCGGTCGATTCCAGCGTTCAATACCGTAAAGCCTCTACTTCACCCTGGCCTAATATGAACGGGTTGCAGTCCGCAGTTGTTACTGGCGCGGATGGTGAAGAGATCTGGACCGATGAGTATGGCCGGATCAAGGTGCAGTTCCATTGGGATCGTGACGGACAGAACGATGACAAATCTTCTTGCTGGGTGCGTGTAGCGCAAATGTGGGCTGGTAAAGGTTGGGGTGGTCTCCACATTCCCCGTGTTGGGCAGGAAGTCCTCGTTGATTTCTTAGACGGAGACCCTGACCGACCTATTGTTGTGGGCAGTGTTTACAATGGTGAGCAAACCGTTCCTTACGATCTGCCCGGTGAAGCCACGAAATCAACGCTCAAGAGTGAAACTTCCAAGGAAGGTGGCGGTAACAACGAGTTTCTGTTTGAAGACAAAAAAGACGAGGAACTCGTTCAGCTCACCGCTGAGAAGGACTATGAGCGCACCGTCAAAAACAATGAAACCGTCAAGATTGGCTTCGACAAGCAAGAAGATGGTGATCAGACAATCGAGGTCTACAACAACCGCAGTCTGACCGTTGACCAGGGTGATGAGACCTACACCATCAAGACTGGTGGCCGTACGACAACCGTCGAGAAAGACGACGCGCTTTCGGTCAAATCTGGCAATCACACCATCACTGTCGAAAGTGGCGACCAAAGCATCTCCATGAAGCAAGGTGCGCAGACCGTTGAAGCCATGAAAGACATCGGTGTGACCTCACAAACCGGTGATGTGAAAGTGGATGCATCCGCTGGATCTGTGAAGGTCTCCGGAACTCAAGCTATCGAGCTTACCTGCGGTGGCAGCTCCATCAAAATGGATCCTATGTCGATCACCCTTACGGCTGGTCCTAGCTCCCTCAAGCTTGAGGCAGCTCAAGCTGAGTTGAAAGGCTTAATGGTGACCGTAAAGGGTGATGTTCAGGCGACCGTCGACGGGACCTTGACCACCTTGAAAGGCGCCGGCATCACAACGGTACAAGGTGCTCTCGTCAAGATTAACTGAGGTGTATTATGGAAAATAGCGTGACAAATACTACACTGCTCCTCAACTCCTACAAGGATCTACTTGAAAAGAGACCTTTAGAACTTGGAGATGAGGCAGTACCACTGATAGAGGGACAGAAACCGTCTATCGAAGTTGTGGATACCTTGGCAGAAGCGGAGCTCATGTCTGACGCCATTAAGGTTCTCGCTCACGCCCTGAGTAAACCACGCGCAGTGTGGTGGGCCAGTCAAGTCAGCAGAGCTACCTTTCCGGAAGGCAGTCAACCACCCGATGAAGACGAAATAGCGCTGAAAGCCGCCGAAGACTGGGTCCGCAAACCCGAAGAAGACCTGCGCCGTGCAGCAATGAAAATTGCTGATGACGGAGGATATAAAAGCGCCGCTTCTCTTGCCGCGGCAGCGGCTGGTTGGAGTGGCGGTAGTATGGGATCTCCCGAATTTGACCCTGCACCTCCCCCAGAAAACCTAACTAGTATTGCTGTAGGGTCATCTATAGTTTTGTCTGTATACGACAGTAACGTGGAGGACCCTGAAGAGTTCTTAGTCAAAGCTTACAAGTTGGGACGAGCACTCGCAGATAATGAAATAGAGGCCCTATGAGTTTCCCAGCAGCACGCATGACAGACATGCACGTCTGTCCAATGGTGACCGGTATCGTTCCTCACGTGGGAGGCCCGATATCTCTTGGAGCACCGACGGTTTTGATCGGAAACTTACCAGCGGCGCGTATGACTGACATGTGCGTGTGTGTTGGGCCTCCAGATACAATTATGAAAGGCAGTGTCACCACTTTGATCGCCGGATTGCCGGCGGCGCGTATGCTGGATGTCACTGCTCACGGCGGCACCATCATCCTTGGCTGGCCCACAGTTTTAATCGGGGGCTGAGGATATGACTGATAACACGAGCATCGTTTTAGTACTCATTTTGACCAAGGGGCATGAGTTGGTCGACACAGGAAAATGCACGCGCATACTGCGACAGGAACGCTGCGTCATTGGACGTGGAAGCAGTGCGGATTGGATTCTACCCGATCCTGCAAACCAACTTTCGCGCCGTCATTGTGTCGTTGAGTGGAACGACGGGGTCTACCGCGTCGTCGATACCAGCTCTAATGGAACCTTTGTTAATGATTGGGACGAACCAATTCCCAATGGTGAGGCCTGTGGCCTTCAGGATGGTGATGTTATCAGAGTCGGAAACTATTACATCAGCGCACAAATGTTGCCAGAAGATGCTGATGCACGTCTGAAAGTGGATGATTTTCTTACAGAACCTGAGAACCCAGATCCACTTGCAAATCTTCTTCCTAAAGAACTCGACATGGAGGATGACGACTGGGTCGATAACCAGATCGTTACCCCTGAAGACGAACTTTCCGAGGTTCTGAATGACCCACTCGAGTCTCCAGAATCTATTCTCAGAAAGGCGACTGAAACACTGGATTCCTACCCTGCGAGTGCTGGGAAAGAGCCTATTCCACCAGTTAGTTATGGATTTGAAGGATACAAATATTCCAGCTCAGTGCCGTTTGAAAGTGAAAGCGGTATCTCGAGCGAAGAAGGTGCGAGTGCGTGGGATCACAACCGCACGGAATCCGATGCCTTTAAATTGCCCAGAACGCATCACCAGACCATTCCTGAGGACTGGGATGTAGCCCCGAAAAAAGACATTCAGAACAAAGCTCGTAAACCAAATGACGATTAGCCACATCAAATGCATTGCGTACATTTTGCTTTTGAGTATCGGTCTGGCCTCCTGCTCCGCCGAGATGCCGATGCCTGTCATGATCACGACGACAGTCATCGCGGACAAGGAGTTGAACCAGAACGCAGATGGAATGTCGACGCCTGTTCAGGTGAAGATCTTTTACCTTACGTCTGATGCCGAGTTTAAAACTCATGACTTTTTCACTTTGTTTGAAAAAGGAGACCAGGTTCTCGGTAAAAACCTGCTTGCTATGAAGGAAGTTTTCATAGCTCCCGACAAGATCATGAAGGTAGCAGTCAAGGTTGACCCCAGTGTGGCGTTTGTCGCCGTGCTCGGTGCCTTTCGGAAAGTGGACACAGGAACGTGGAGTTCGGTGATTATGGTTCCAAACAATCAACCATCGAGCCTCATTGCGTATTTGAGCAAGCTTGAAATTACTCTGCAGCCCGACAAGACAGTAAAAGAAGGATGGTTCTATTAATGACCACTCATAACAAAGTTGTCTGGTCAGAAGGTCTGTTTCTACAGCCGCAGCACTTTCAGCAGCATGATCGCTATCTGGAACAGCTGGTCAGTGACACTATCTCAAGCATACGTCCTCACCCCTGGGGCCATACAGAGCTGAAGATCAATCAGGAAGCCCTGAAACTGGGCCAGTTTGCACTCAATTTTGCCAGCGGTCTGATGCCGGATGGTACACCTTTCAAGATGCCACAGGAATGTGACGCACCTGCGTCTATTCCAGTTCCTGAAAGCGTAAAAAACTCGGTCGTCTATCTTGCACTACCCATTCGACAACCTGGTGCCTACGAATATGAATATCCAGGTGTACAGGAAACAGCTGCACGCTATGTGGTGCATGAATCTGAGGCACGAGATGCAATCACTGGCAGTGATGCCAGCGTTCAAATGGAAACTGGTCGGCTGCGGTTTTCTTTTAAATTCGATTTTGAAGATCTGGAAGGCTGGATCTGCTTACCAATAGCTCGCGTGATTGAAGTACGGGCAGATAAGCAAGTTATTTTAGATGACGAGTACATCTCCACCTGCCTCGCCTCACATTCCTCCTCGGTACTCTACGGGTACATTCGCGAGATCTGGGGCATGCTGAGCCATCGCGCGGACGCGCTTGCAGGGCGCGTTTCAAACTCCGGTAGCAAGGGTGTTGCTGAGATTTCGGACTTTCTGCTTTTGCAAACTGTCAATCGCTATGAACCACTCTACGCCCACTTTGCACAAACGCCGTCGCTTCATCCTGAGGCGTTGTACCGAATTTCGATCCAGCTGGTTGGTGAACTTGCGACGTTTACGGCAGCAGCCCGGCGACCTTCAACGCTTCAACCTTATCGACACGAAGCACTCACGGAAACATTCGCTCCTGTGATTGCCCATTTGCGGCAGCATCTTTCTGCTGTTCTGGAGCAGACTGCTGTGCCGATACCACTGGAAGAACGCAAGTACGGCGTTCGTGTTGGCATGTTGCTTGACCGCAGCCTGATCAAGTCGGCTCGGTTTGTGCTTGCTGTTAGTGCTGACCTGCCATCGGAAGTGATCAATCGACACTTCCCAGGGCAGATTACGATTGGGTCTGTTGAACAGATCCGAGACTTTGTGAATTCCGCTTTGGCCGGCATAGCAGTGAAACAACTGCCAGTCGCACCAAGGCAGATCCCGTACCACACCGGCACAGCATATTTTGAACTGGATCCGGCCTCATCACATTGGGACGAAATCCGCGTTTCTGGCGGATTGGCGATGCATGTCGCGGGTGATTTCCCGAAACTTGTGATGGAACTCTGGGCGATCAGAGAGCAATAAGCGGCTAACGGACTGAGGAGTTGAGATTATGGCAAAGAAGGACTTCACTGCCCTTTCGGTGGATTCAGTCGACACTGTCATCTCGACTGATGCGCCCAATCCTGATCATCCTGATAGCGGTAGTACCAACCTTCCAGCACAAACGCCAGCGGGCTATTGGTTCCTTGGCGCTGATGATATTCAGTTTGTCCCACTTGGGAACAATCCTCTTATCAAAGCAGCCTCCAGCTTACTGGCTCTAGCTGCCCGCTTACGAAATCACGCTCAGCACCGTGATGTAAACGCCCTGCGCTCTCATGTTATTTCCGAGATCCGCGCTTTCGAACACAACGCTATGCTGAACGGCCTTTCTTCTAAGACCATTCGCATTGCCAGATATGTGGTCTGTGCAACCCTCGATGATATCATTCTCAATACTCCGTGGGGCAGTCGCAGTATTTGGGCAACGCAAAGCCTTGTCAGCAACTTCCACAAAGACGTGTCCGGTGGCGATCGTTTTTATGATCTATTGAGGAAGACGCAGGCCAACCCAAGTCGTGACAAAGATCTTCTGGAATTACTGTATCTTTGTATTTCTTTAGGGTTTGAAGGCCGCTTGCGGATCATGCCGCAGGGCACGAATACGATGTCGCGCCTGCGTTATGGCATATCACGCCTCATTCGCTCGTTGCGAGGAGATCAGGAAACCGACCTTTCTCCTCACTGGCGAGGCGTTGAAGATGCATACCGACCTTTAAAATGGTCTATTCCGGTTTGGGGCATCTTCTTTGGTGCAGCTCTCCTCGCTTTGCTGATTTATGCTGTGCTCGCGCTTTGGCTAGGCGAGAAAAGTGAGCGCATTGCGTTCCAGTATGAATCTTTAGTCAACACAAGCCCAATCGACCTGACGCACCAACCTGCACCACCACGGGCAGCTCTACCGAACTTGCCACAACAACAGGCAACACCCGGCACTCCTTCCTCACCTCAAGTCGTTCGTAACAGCACGTTGCCCGCTTTTTTGCAAGTTAGCAGGTTCCTTGCGCCTGAGATCCGGCAGGGTCTTGTCGTCGTGATGGATGTGCAAGGCAACGTGGTTATACGCCTGACAGGTTCTGGCATGTTCGCTACTGCAAGAGATACGCTCACTGCCCGCTTTATCCCAGTCGTAAATCGTGTCGCTGAAGCGGTAAACACGCAGCCCGGCACAATCAACGTGGTTGGTTTTTCAGACAATATTCCAATTCGAAATGCCCGTTATCCGAACAACGTCGCTCTTTCCAAGGCACGTGCCCAAACAGTTGCGGACCTCATCAAGGTCAGACTGACCGACAAGACCCGCGTCAAAGCCATCGGCAGAGGATCTGCTGATCCGATTGCGACCAATGCAACAGCTGAAGGGCGTGCTCAGAACAGACGCATTGATATTACGCTTGTTCCGCCTCCTGGCCAGGGAGGCCAGCAATGAAGAAACTCAAACGCTTTTTCCCCTTTTGGTTTGTTACGCTCCTCATCACACTAATCTTGTGTGTGGTCATCTGGATTTATGGCCCAAGTCTATCGATCTTCGGCGCAAAACCTTTTGCGATGGCTGTCGTTCGTATGCTGATCGTCATGGGTCTTTTGATGATCTGGGCAGCAATCAATATTGCACGCCTTTCCCGGCGAGCAAGAGAAGCAGAAGCAAAGAACGAAGAAGAAGAGGAAGAAGAAGAGCCTGAAGTCGATCTTGATGAGTTGGCGAAGAATGAAGCAGCGCTGGTCTCTGGAAAGGTTGAAAAGAGTCTGAACATTCTCAAGACTGCGAGTGTCGACGGTAAACTTGGCCGTAAGGTGATTTATCAGCTGCCCTGGTATTTGATGATTGGGCCAGAGGAATCTGGCAAGACCACTGCTCTTTTACGTTCTGGAATGAAGTTTCCACTGGCTCACAAGCTGGGCCAGAAAGTGGATGCAGCAACGATTGAGCCCACTGCAGAATGCGAATACTGGTTCAGCAACAATGCGATCATCGTTGACAGTGCCGGCCGTTATACCATGCAGGACCAAGATGAGGTCATCGATGCTTCTGGCTGGAGCACACTGCTTTCATTGATTAAGAAAAACCGCCGCCGTCAGCCACTTAACGGAATGATCATTGCGATCAATCTTGCAAAGCTTGCAACGATGCGGTCGGATCAGCGTTTGGATATGGCACGAACGGTCAAACAACGCTTCAAAGAAGCTGAGAAGCAACTGGGCCTGCGTTTCCCAATCTACGTCATGTTCACCAAGATTGATTTGATTGCCGGTTTTGCGGACTATTTCCAAATCCTTGGCCGAGATGAGCGGCACCAAGCTTGGGGCATGACCTTCCCCGTTGATGATGGCAAATCCTCAGAGAATGCGATCAGTCATTTCGATGAGGAGTATGAGTTGCTCATGGAGCAGCTCAACTCGCGCGTCTACGACTACCTGAACAAAGAAACGGACATTCAGCACCGAAGTCTGATCTTCAGCTTCCCGCAACAAATGGCCTCACTGCAAACCGTGTTGAACGATTTCCTAACAGAGATGTTCCGCCCCAATCGTTACGAGGACCGCAGCTTTCTGCGCGGGGTATACTTCACCTCTGCGACCCAGGAAGGTCAGCCTGTTGATTTACTCGCAGGCTCGATTGCACATGCCTATGGAATTGGCCGGCAAGCTCTTCCCTCTGCTCCCTACGAGAAACACGCTTACTTCCTTGAGCGTTTATTCTTTGACCTGATTTTTGGCGAAGGCAACCTTGCGGGCGAGAGCAAGCAAGTGATGCGCAAACAGAAAATCCGCAAGCGTCTTTCGTTTGCGGCTTGTGTGGTCGTCCTTGCATTTCTGACAACAGTTTGGGTCATCAGCTATGAGATGAACCAGGAAAACATCATTAATCGAGCTCAAGCTGACCTGAAAGAATACCCCAAATTTGCGGATCGAATTGACGCTGTCCGTGTCAATGACGCCAACTATCTATCCGTGTTGCCGTTGCTGAACTACCTTCGAGATCTGCCGGGTGGGTTTGCGGATCAACAACAGAAACCGCCTCAAAATGAGCGTTGGGGCCTTAACCAGATTCCGAATGTTTCAGAGGATGCGGATGCGCTTTATCACAACGGTCTGGAGCGCT
Organism: Pseudovibrio sp. Ad26; assembly: GCF_001623285.1. Classification (NCBI taxonomy): domain Bacteria; kingdom Pseudomonadati; phylum Pseudomonadota; class Alphaproteobacteria; order Hyphomicrobiales; family Stappiaceae; genus Pseudovibrio; species Pseudovibrio sp. Ad26. The sequence continues at coordinate 69,268 of NZ_LMCE01000061.1, read as the reverse complement.
ATTTGCGACCGCGCATGATGCTCCGCCTTGAGCAGCAGATGGTTGCAAACATTGATAATCCAGAATTCCTGTTTGAAGCCTTGCGGATTTATCTGGAACTGGCAGACAAAGGTCCGCTCGAACCAGAAGTTATTCAGCGTTGGGAAGAAACTGACTGGCAGTCCCTTTACAGTGACCCTCGGCAAGTGACAGAGCGCGACCAACTCTCAAATCATCTTACAGCATTGCTGGCTCAGCCCTTTAAGGTGCGGATTGATGTGAATACAGAGTTGGTTAGTCAGGTTCGAGAGATTCTGAATGCAACTCCAATCGCGGAGCTGGCTTATTCCTTCATCAAAGCCGGGCAAGCCGCTCAAAGCCTGCCGGAGTGGCGTCCTGACGAAGCTGCTGGGTCTGCCGCAACACGCGTTTTCACACGATCCTCAGGCAAACCTTTGAGCGAAGGGATTCCTGGCCTTTACACTTATGAAGGCTTCCGTGGTGTGTTTCTCCCTCAGTTGGTTGATAGTATTCAGAGCTTCGTTCGAGAAAGCTGGGTGTTGGGTCCTAATGGTCAGTTGGAAAACAAGGAAGAAACCGTCACCCGTATTGAGCGTGGTGTTCTGGGGCTTTATCTGGATGACTACGCTCGCATGTGGGATGCGATGCTGGCTGACCTGCGCATAGTTAAGTTCACAAGCCTGTCGCAGGCGACAGACGTCATTAACACGGCTTCCGGTCCAAACTCACCTATCCGCAATCTTCTCGTCTCAGTGGCTGAGCAAACACAGCTTACACGGACTGAAGCTCCATCCAGTGCTACCGGTGTTGCTCAAAACGTTGCAGGCGGTGCAGCTCGGATTGCACAGGAAGAAGCCCGCGCGACAACCAATCTGAGACAGCAACAGCTTGTTGAAGTGCTTGGTGAAGCTGTTCCAACGAGCGAGGGTGGCCCTAAACCGGTTCCACCGGGGACTTCTGTTCAGGCGCGCTTTGAGCCTCTTGACAGTTTCACGTTAGGATCAGGCAGCGGTACCACTCCGCTTGACGCATTACTGATGAAGGTCACTGACCTTTACCGCGAACTCAATCGGATATTACTGGCTAACAACACTCAGCAAGATGCATTGAGTTACATTCTTGGTGGCGGAAGTGACGCGGTTAAAACACTGAAGGATGAAGCGCCTAACGTTCCAATGCCGTTGCAAAGCTGGATATTAGAAATGCTTCAATTCTCCTCTCAAGTTACTGTAAACGACGCTCAAAAAGCCATCAATGCAGCCTGGGATTCTGAGGTTTTACCTTTGTGCAGCAACGCACTTTCTGGCCGCTATCCGGTGGTAAATGGCCAGCAAGCATCGGTGATGCTGGACGACTTTTCGACCCTGTTTAAACCGGGCGGCAAGATTGAAGCGTTTTTCAATACCAACATCAAATCATTCGTCGATACCTCCTCTACACCCTGGAAATGGAGAGAGAGCGATAACGCCAAAATTGGTGTCTCAAAAGACAGCCTTCAAGTCTTCGAAAAAGCTAACGATATTCGCAACGCATATTTCGCAAATGGGGGGGATAAACCATCTGTTGCATTTACGATGACACCCTTGGATCTGGACGTCGGATCAACCAGAGTTGCGCTCACCGTGGATGGGACAACAGTGAGCTATGCGCATGGTCCAACACGCCCGATCGAGTTGAATTGGCCTGGCGAAGGTGTACCAGCTGCAAGTCTCGCATTTTTTCCTGCGATTGCCGGAGAACCTAACTCCATCAATCTCAGCGGACCATGGTCCCTCTTTCGTTTATTGGAAAAGGCAAGCGTGACAAAAACTGAGCTACCCGATCAATACAAGGTGAGATTTACGCTTGGAAATCGGTTTGCCACCTTCAACCTCATGGCCAACAGCGTGAACAATCCATTCTCAGCCAGGCTGCTTCAGAATTTCACCTGTCCTAAGGAGCTCGATACCTAAAATACAGGTTTAGTGGTTCTCGATAATAATAAAACCAATTGGAGCCTCGAATGTCTGACGATCAACTCACACCCCAACAACTTGAATGGGTGAAATCAGTTTATAAAGCACTCGGCTGGGCCTTTAAGGAACAGGATGAGGCTGAGCGTGAGACAGCCGCAGCAATCAAAGAAAAAGAAGAGAAAGAGATTGCGCAGGCAACAGCTAAAACAAAAGCTGAAGACGATAAAAAGGTCGGAGCGGCTGTTACAGAAGCAACCGCAGAACGCATAAAAGCTGAGAGCGATGAAAAGCTCAAAGACGTCACCGCACAACTCTCTGAACTGAAAGCGGACGTTAAAGATCATTTTGTTCATGAGAACGAGGACACCGATGCAGACGCTATGGCAGCGCTTGCAAGTCAGAGTAAGCAACTTCTGGAGCGTCTCAACTCTGTTTACGGACACAAGAAAGATTTTGAGAATTATCCAAGCGAAGCAATTGCTTTTGACAAGAGCTATGAAAACGCAAAAGCGCTCATTCAAACCGCAGCTTTAGAGATCAAAACCAAGGACACTGATGGCGCTCATAACAGCCTTCTGGATGCTGAATCCACCATCGATGATATGCAGACGCTTTGGCAGGGTGTTGTTGCAGCAGCTAAAAGCAAACCTGCAGAACCTCCTGTTCCAGCTGAGTTGAAGCCATATGTCATGGAAGTTGGTCAGGGTATCAAATCAATGACTGCCATTGGTTTTTCTGGCCTTGCAACGCGTCTTGGGAGAACCCTGAAGGACATTAGAACAGCTAAATTGTCTAAAGACGACCCTGCTTGGGAAATTCTGCTTTATGACAACGAGATGGCGGTGGCGGCCGTTGGAGAATTTAGTCAACTCAAGAGCCATATTCAAAAACTCGCTACCAGCTTGCGTAACTCAGGTGTCACGGATGCCGCAGGCGCAGTTGAAACAGATCTAGATAGCTACATGTCGGACGATTCCAAGACAGTTCCGACCATTCGCAGTCTGCTTGCCCAACTCAAGGCCTCTGCATCTCATAAAAACAGCATGAGAAAAGAAGAAAAGTGGGACACCGCTAAGCTTGGCGAGCGTACAGAGCGCTTCCGTGATGATTTGAAGAAATTGGTTCTGTACGACAAGCAAGGCAATCTGGTCACCAAACCTGATGAACGCCGTGCGATCAAACGCGCCGGTGATGTCCCCGGCCTGAACCAGGATGTCATGATCCAAATCCCACGTCGCCCGAAAGATGCGAAGGAAATACCACGCAAAACAATCGATAGCCTTCTTCAAACCTTTGACTTTCTTGATGAGTTGAAAGCCTCCGGTGTTACTGGAGTTGAAGATATTGCCGTTGAAGAGTTCCTGAAAGCTGAAGCAATCCTCTCTGGCATCCAAAAGGATCCCGGCGCTTACAAGAAGCTGACTAAGAACCTGGATAAACTACGAGAGAAAATTGACAAGATCTCGAAGGGCAAAGAAGGCGCTTACTACATAGAAGAACGTTTGCGTCTCAGAGATGACATCGACGAGTTGGAAGATGAGGCTCTTTCCATCAACATCGAAAAGGCGTTGGCTTCGTGTACGGAGATGGAAGCCAAGCAACTGCACCCTCTTGAAGAAGGTGTCCGCAAGGCGGTCAAAAACCGCGAATTGTTCGATACCAAAGTCAAGATCATCGAGAACCAGTTTACAGAGATCCCAAAACTGCTTTCGCAAATGGGTAAGGCAGACCCTAGTCTTGCAAAGATGGTTGGCTCGCTGTTCGCTCCAGATGAGATCAAGCAATATCATGGTGATCTAGACGTGTTTTTCGATCAAGCGAAAGACCTTGCGTACAATGCAACAACGAACGACGAGCTAGCTCATTCGCTTGATCTGGCGAACCGTTTAATCTTCCGTGTTGACCGCTTCGTACTGGAACTAGAAGGCCAGTTAAGCCATCTGCACAAGCTTGCTGAGATGGAGAAGAAGGGCGAGAAAATTACCGATGCGGATCGCTTCAGCAAAGAAGAGTTGAAATACTTCAAAAAGCTGGAAAATGATTACAAGAAGGGTGTTGCTCGGCAGAAAGACCAGAAAGAAGCCAAGAATGCCTTCCTCACCAAGTCTGGCCCACTTAAGGATGAGCTGGATATGATGACATCGAAAGACATCTCCATCAAACGTATCCTCGCTTACTACAAGGGTGTTGACCGCGTTGATCCAAGTAAGTTCGATACGTCACGGTTGAAAGAACTTCGCATGGAGATTGCCGAACTGGAAGAGCAGTCTGACGCTTCTCATACGCACAAAGAGAACCTTGCTAAACTGAAAGAGCTGGAAGGTGCTCTGGATGCAATGCGTGGTGAAATCACAGGATTCCGCGAAGACATTGCAAAAGACATTTCCAAGTTTTCCGACAACTGTCTCAAACGCCTGACTGACGCCAAGAAGTATATCGATAGCTCATTTGTCAATGCAGTGAAAGACAAGCAGGACACAGGTGAAGAGGCCGTGGACGTCGCTGCTTTGCGGAAATTCTCATCGAGTATTTCTCAACCGCTGGCCCTAGCAGAGTTGCCTAAGGAAGTTGGGATTATTGCTGACAAGTCAAAAGACCTAAGAGAGCGCAAAAAAGCCCGAGAAAATGCCTTGCGGCAAGTGCGGCCACTGATTGCACAGCTCGACAACAGTCAGGCTATTCAGCTGTATATGCGACACCCCTTCAGTGATTTACCGAATGAGTTGAATATTCTTCGACCTGAGCTTGTTCAACTGGAAGTGAAGCTACTCTCGCTCGGCGGCTAAAGTGACAAACAAGAAGGATCGAGAACGATCCCATACTGGAGTTTCTCATGACGTTAACTCCCTCCCAAATTGAATGGCTCTCCCAGGCCCAAGGAGGCGTGGAGAACTTCGAAGTAGATAGTGAAAACGAAGAAAAGAAATCTGCAGAACTGACCGATATTTTAGCAAAATTGGATTCAGATAAAGCGGTTATTCACAAAGCTCAGGGTTTTCAGATTGAGCTTGCCCGAAGTCCAAATGTGTTTAAGCGCAAGCTGCAAAAAAGCAAAATGGACTTTATGACAGGCGACATGAAAACCGAGGTCGATTCCTATGCGGATGTGACTTCTGAAACGCCTCTCATCGATTCTGACAATGTCGATGCACTCAATGCAGCCTTCGGCAAGATCCTAGAGCGGCAGGCGGAGATGATTGCCGCTAAGAAGAAGGATGGGAAGACACGACTTTTCAGTGATGCAGACATCACGCGGGAGCTTTGGACACCTCTGGTTCGTGAAGGGATCATTCCGTCAAACATCGTGCCGGATAAATACAGTCAGTTTGTGCAGATGTTTCAAGGTGCCTCTGAGATCTATGAGGGTAAACTAGAGCAGCATAGTGAAACGGCCTCAAAATACGAGAACACGCTTGAAGCCATCGGTTTTGCGCGTGATGTCGTCTCCCTAGCGGGTAGTCTTGGTAGTAGTGCGCTGACTATTGCTAATTTTGAAGACCAGTCCCGCTCACTGGCAGAAAAACGCGAAATTGCAGCCAAACGCCAGATTCTGAAGGGCAAGCAGGACCAGATTGCTGGTGACCTGCGGACTGAGCTCAAATTGGGTGAAAATACCTCGGATGCGCAAGTTCTGGAGGCCGCGGCCCAAAATGGCGAATATGGCAACCAGATCAAAAGCTATCAGAACGTTGAAGCTGCACAGTCACAGCTCGTTGAGCAACTGATGGGGCAAAATAAACTTTTCGAAGAAGAAAAAGCTTTGCTGACGATGTCTACGTCGCTGCTGGATGGCGGCCTTGCCATGGCAGAAAAGGGTATTCAATTTTCAGAACGGCAAAAGAATGCCAGAAACACACTCGCGTTTGCGCAGGATGCTGCTGATATCGTTGCAGGCCAACTTAAGCTTGCTTTGGAGGCAACTGGTAAGACCTATGAGCACGAAGAACACCAAACCACCGATCAGATTGAATTTGCAGGTGCTGCAGATAAAGATACACTTCAGAACATTTCTTATGCTGCAGGTGCTGTGAGTGTCGCTATTGAAGCCAACCAAGTTGCGCGGAAGATTGCCTTAGCAACGCAAGCAAAAACGAACAAAGAGCGGGAGAATGCAGTTTTGCAAATTGCTGGCTCTATCGCTGACTCTCTTGCTGAGGCTTTTTTTGCTGCGGGTGACGTTCAAGGCCATGTCGATACAGGTAAGCAAGATTCTGCACTGACTCTCAAGGACGAAAGCAAAGCATATGCCTACGGTGATCCTGGGCCTGGACCTGGAAATGAAAATGACCAGACAGAACTGATTGGTGTTTCCATCAAGGCTTTTTTTGTCTTAGGCGTCAACACCGGTACTGCTGTTAAAGCACTCAAAGATAAGGATTACAAAGCCTTTTCTGAATCCCTTGTTCTAGGTTTAACGCAGCTAGCTTCTTCTGCTACCACAGGCCCCCTCGCCGCTATGGCTAAGCCTGACCTTGCTCTCAATACTGACGAGGAAAAGAAAGAACTGAGTGAGCTCTCCGCTCGCGAACTCATGGATCAGAAGCTTGAGCGATCCGGTTGCACCTTTAAGCGAACAGAACGCGAAGAATTTCTGGATGGTTTTCAAGATCCGCAATACTTGCTCAAGATCACGAACAATATGCGTGAGATGCAGGATGCCTTCCGCGAGGCAAACGATAAGAAGAAGATGGATGCTGAAACGGTAAAGCGTACGAACGCTGCCATTCAGAAGATGGAAGCGAAGAAATCCTGGGACGCGCTTGCGGACTTTAAAAAGAAACAATCCAACAAGAAAGAACGCGAAGAGTTTATGCAAAAGCTCGAAGCGGACGTTGAAGCAGAAACAAAGGCGCTGAAAAACCTGATCGAGGAAGCCTCTCCGCCTCCCGATCCTGAAGACACGAAGGCTCTTCAGAAATCAATGGAAGCAGTCGAAAGGCTGATTGCTGACATCAAAGCATCTGAAATGAAGTACAAGTTGATTGAAAAGATCGCCAAGGGTGGTGTGCAGGTTTTGGTGCGGGTTGTTCCAGCAACCGGAATGGTGGAGGCTTGCAGAAAACTAGCCTTTGACGCCATCGCGTTGGGCAAGAAAGCCGCTGAGGTTGAGAAGTGGCGCAAAAATGTGAAGATGGCGCAGACAGCAAACTCGCCATATTACCACGCTTGTAAAGAACGCCATACGCAGGCAGCAGTTCAAGTCAGCCAGAAAACGATTAACACCTTCTTGTCTATCATCGGTGTGGCCTCAGAGGCAGCACGCTTAGCGGATTCAACGCAAGCCTCTACTGGACTTTCTCTTGCAAAGAACATGGGGCAGGCACTTTCTGATTTTGGCTACAAAACTTACGGACGCGCCAAGGTTGTTTTCGGATGGCGGAAATATCTTGATGCCCGCAGAAATCCAGAGAACCGCAAGAAAGCTCGTGAATCGATTGCCTGGAACTCGACACTTGCCAAGTGTGTGCTTGCCTACGGCATTGTTGAGGAACGTGATCCAATCGCTCAGCAAGTTGGCCGCAACTGCGGTCTAACACCTGAAGTACTGGTCTCAAACAGTGACGTTTGTGCTGCGGTGGTGCGGTATTTCGAGACGCTTTATAGCGAAGATCCTGTCGTATTGAGGCGTGTTCCAAAGGTCGCAAACTGGCACCCTGGAACACCCGATCTGACACTCAAGAGTTGGTTCAGCTTTAAGCGTGCAGCCTCTACAAAAGCCTATCCTTTGATGGCCAAGGAAAGCTGTAAGACACCAACTATCGAGCAATCCCTTAAAGCATTGCACACTTTGTGTGGCGGAGATCCGTTCAATTATCCCTCTGTTCGGGATGATATGATCTCTGATGACAATTGGCAGGAAAAGATTTTGGCCTACGCAAAAGATGTTCAGAAGCATCTTGAAACTCTTGAACGGGAGTTCAAGGGGTATCGGCCAGTTAATGCCGAACCAACCGACAAGAAAAAGCAGGCTTGGACGGGTGGCCGATTGCATGTCGAAATGGTGGAAGTCGCGGACTCCTTGCGCGCGCAAGCGACATTGATCCTCCGCGATGCCAGAGCAGATGTGAAAACCTATAGTTCTTAACCCGCTCTCCTGTACAGGTTGGAGTTTGTCATGCCCTTTACCGCAAAACAGCTTACTTGGCTCAAAACAGCGCAACAAGGCGCTGGCCATTTTGAACAGAATTCCGAACGTGTTGCAGCCAAGGCTGGACGATTGAATGACATTATGACCAAGCTGGATGGGGACAAGGAAACCATTCGCGAGGCCCAGAACTTTGAAGTAACGCTGGCGCGGAATGAAAAGTGGTTCAAACTCCCCGGATCCGGTACAAAGATGCCCTGGATGACCGGGGATATGCAGACAGAGATTGACACCCGCGCGGATATTCGCGCCGATAGCGGGGCAATCAATGCTGAGACACTGAAGAAACTTAACGCTTCTTTCGAACGCATTCTGGCCCGGCAAGCCGAGATGATTGCAGCCAAAGATAAAGATGGCAAAGAGATGTTTTCCGAAGAGGACATCACACGAGAACTCTGGACACCGCTGGTTCGTGAAGGGATTATTCCCTCAAACCTAGTCCCTTCCCGCTACAGCCAGTTTGAGAAGATGTTCAAAGGCGGAGCTAAGATCTATGAGCAAAAACTCGAAGAGCATAGCGAGACCGCTTCTAAGCACGAAAATACGTTAGAAGCCATCGGTTTTGCACGTGATGTGGTGACACTCGCCACCTCTATCGGCTCCAATGCGATTACCCTAGCCAATCTAAACACGGTTGCTGGTGACGCCCCAGACAAAGACCAGATCTCCGCCAAGCAAGAAGTCCTGAACAACCAGAAAGGCCAGGTGACGGGTGAATTGCGTACTTCTCTTGGCATGGATGCGAATGCCAGCTCGGAAGACGTCATCAAAGCTGCAAAAGATGCAGGGCAATATGGAGATCAACTTCAAAAAGTCACCAACATCGATTCAGCTTTGAATTCACTGGGCGATAATCTCTCGAAAGATGCCAACTGGGTGGCTGAGCAACGTGCGTTGTTTACCGCAACCACCACATTGCTTGATACCGGTCTTGCAGCTGCTGAGAAAGGGATTGTCTTCTCAGAGCAGAAAGGCAAAACAGCGGCCGATAAGCTGAGCTTTGCGAATGAAGCAGGTGAGATGATCGGTGAGGAAATCAAAAAAGTCCTCTCCGCTGGTGCTGCTTTTGACAAATCCGCCTCTGATCGCAAAGGGGACGATGACCACGGCAATATTTTTGAGGGTGTTTCTGGCCTGATTGATGTTGCGATGGCAGGTGGGCGCGTCTCAGAGAAAATTCTGCAGGCTACACAAGCTCCCGACAAAGACGCCAAGCAAGAAGCGGTGATGTCCATTATTGGGACTCTAGCAGATTCCCTCTCTACGGCAATTTCGTCAGGCTCGCAGTTGAGCGGCACGGAATCCGCGACTCCTGAAATTGTTGGTGAAGCACTTAAGGCTGCAATGATTGCTACGACTGACGCTGGTACCGCAACGAAAGCGCTGATTGATGGTGATTATCAAGCCTTTGCGGAAGCCCTCACAGGAGGCTTGGCAAACCTTGCCAGTGCTACTGGTTCTGATGCCATTGGTGATGCCATTACGGGTAAGATTCAGCCAGACCAAGGTGAGTTGACTGAAGAAGGCGAAGCTGAAACTGAAGGCCTGACACCGCAGCAAATTCTTGAGAAGAAACTGAAACTTGCTGGTCCAAGTGCTGGAGTTCAGAGCGTTGAGAAGAGCATGGAGCTTCTTTCTGACGATGACATCATGGCAAATGTCAACGCACTGCTGACTGGCGGTCTTGATAAGCTCAAGAAGCCAGGCCGCGATGAAAAAGACGCTGAGATCGTCAAAAAGAATACAGCGGCGGCACTGAAAAAAATCGAAGAAGAAAAAACAGGCAATGCGCTTGCTAGTTTGAAGGAGAAGCTTGCTGATCCTAAAGAGCGCAAAGCTTATATGGATGAGATTGAGAAGGCAGCGGATGAAGAACACAAGGCTCTGCAAGACCTCATCGCAGAAGCTTCTTCGCCAGATGATCCCAATGATGAAAAGGCCGTCGAGAAGTCGGTGAAGGCCATCGACACTTTGCTTGCAGATATCAAAGCCTCTCAAATGAAGATCAAGATGATCGAGACCATTGCAAGTGGTGGTGTAAAGGCAGTCACTACGATCTTCCCTGCAACGGGCCTTGCTGAAGCGATCCGAAAATTGACCATGGACGCCATCGCGCTGGCGAAGAAATCTGCCGAGGTCGAGAAATGGCGTAAGAACGTCAACATGGCTGAAGCAAGTAACTCGGTCTATTACCATGCTATCAAAGAGCGGCACACGCAGGCTGCCATTCAGGTGAGCCAGAAGACACTGAACACCTTCTTCTCAGTTGTCGGTGTTGCGGCTGAAATTGCACGCCTGGCTGATGCAACACAGGCCTCTGCCGGTATTTCCGCAGGCATGAACATGGGCCGTGCACTTTCTGACTTCGGTTATAAGACCTATGGCCGTGCGAAGATTATTTATGGCTGGAAGAAGTATCAGGAAGCCCGGATGGATCCTGCAAACCGTAAGGCCGCGCGGGCTGCGATTGCGGGCAACTCCACGCTTGCCAAGTGTGTGCTCGCTTACGGTATCGTCGAGGAAAAAGATCCAATTGCCCGTCAGGTTGGCCGTAACAGCGGTTTGACACCGGAAGTGTTGGTTTCCAGCACAGATGTATGTTCTGCAGTTGTGCGGTATTTTGAGACGCTTTACAGCGATGATCCTGTTGTGCTGCGCCGTGTTCCAAAGGTAGAGAACTGGCACCCTTGTACGCCTGATCTGACTTTGAAATCCTGGTTCTTGTTTAAGAAGGCAGCGACCACGCGAGCCTATCCGAGGATGGCTCGAGACAGTTGTCTGACACCAAATATCGACCGTTCTATCAAGGAGTTGCATAAGCTTTGCAATGGTGATCCATTCAAGTACCCAGAAGTTCGCGATGAGCAATTGAGCAAGCCGGATGGTATGAAAGCAGTGTTTGATTATGCCACACAGGTTGGCACTGAACTGGACAACCTGAAGAAGGGCTTAGATGCTTATGCGCCGGTGACAGACAAGCCTGAAAATCCAAAGATCGAGAAGTGGACCGCTGGTCAACGCCATTCTGAAATGGAGGCTGTTGTTGATGCGATGTCAGCTCAGATCGAGCTTGTACATCGTGAGATCACAGCTGATCTGAAGCTCTATAAAGTCTGAGCTTAGCCTGTAACACAAACAGCAAAAAACCGGCCTGAACATTCAGGCCGGTTCTTTTATTTTGGAGTATTGTATGCGGTTGTCAGAAACGTTTCAGGAACCGCATCAAGACTGGCCAGTGATCGCTAGCGCCCTGATTGTTGTCGGGATTAAAACGCTTCGGGCGCACTCTGTTTCTTGCATCCTGCGCGTACTGGCTTGGGTGCGTGACGACTGTATGGAAACTGCCCAGATCAGCAAACCATGTGCTGTTGCTGTCCTGATCCGGACGCAAAGCTTTGGATACAAGGATCATATCAAGGAACGACCAGCTCTGATCCTTGTAGTAGAAGGCACTGCCCGGGGCAGCACAACCGACGATCTCCGGCGGATAACTCCAGTGCCCTTCCCTCGCTAAAGCCTGAAACTCGCCATTTTGAACATCCGTACAGTTGAAGTTGAAGTCACCGGCTGCAACAACATTTGCATCATCAGGAAGCTTTGCGCGTTCTTTATTCAGCACTTCCATTGCATCCTTGCGGCATTGATAGGCAGCACCTGATGGAAAATGAACACCGAAGACATACATTGTTTCGCCATCTGGCATCTCAAACTGCGCTTTCACGATATCGCGCGTTGGTTTGCAATCATGAGGGTTATCACCATCCTCACCAAACATCTTGATCGTCTCAGGTTCACCCTTCAGCGGCAAGCGTGAGATGATGCCAACATCGATACCGCGATTGTGCACGTTGTCAGAGCTATCCAGTTGAACAATTGAGGTATAGTCCAGACCTGCCAGCGCTTTGCCAACAAGATCATCCAGAACCTGTTTGTTTTCCGTTTCAGGTAAAATCAATATATCTGGCGTTTCCGGGAAAGAACGAATGACAGCCCCCAGTGTCATCAGTTTTTGCGTGTAGCTTTCCTCACCCCAGTTCAGTTCAATACATTGTTTGTAATAGTGAGAGCCTTTATCATTGTAACTTTCACAGGCATCTTCGTGGTCTTTACCGCGGGCTTCTTTCGCTTCCTTTGAAAGGTATGTGTCGTCTTGCGGGTTGTTCTTATCATCAATGGTGTCAAAGAGATTTTGAACGTTGTAACTGACGATCGTAACCGGCTTGTCTTGAGCGAAGGCCGCTGGCATCGCCAAACCAATGATCGTTGCGCCCAGTAACAAGGATTTCATGGGTTTCTCCCTTTTTTCTTTTGGGAGTACCAAACATGGGTTAGTGCCCCGTTCCGAGTGCTCTTGCAGTTTTAAGTGTTTCTGCAAAATGGCGAAGTAAAACAAAAAAGCTGACCCGAAGGCCAGCTTTCATATTTCAAGCACGTTAGTTGTTGCTTACTCCGCCGCAACTGGCACCACTTTAAGCGCAAGGCCACCTTGTGAGGTTTCTCTGTATTTTGCCAGCATATCCTTGCCGGTCTCATACATGGTCGCGATGACTTTATCGAGCGAAACGCATGGATCCGAGTTTCTGCGCATAGCCATGCGTGTTGCGTTGATCGCTTTAACAGAAGCTATTGCATTGCGCTCGATGCAGGGCACCTGAACCTGTCCGAGAACAGGGTCGCATGTGAGGCCCAGATTGTGTTCCATGCCAATTTCAGCTGCAATGCAGACCTGAGCTGGGCTCGCGCCCAAAAGTTCAGCAAGACCAGCTGCTGCCATTGAGCAAGCAACACCAACTTCGCCCTGACAACCAACTTCTGCTCCGGAGATGGATGCATTGGTCTTATACAGCGCTCCAATGGCGCCTGAAGCGAGGAAGAACTTTGTGTAGTGCTCTGGCTCAAGACGTTCGATAAACTTGTCATAGTACGCGAGAACCGCAGGAATGATGCCTGCTGCACCGTTGGTTGGTGCTGTCACAACGCGGCCACCTGCTGCATTTTCTTCTGATATGGCCAGCGCGAACATGTTGACCCAGTCAACCGTCGCCATAGGATCGTTACTGCTGCGCTCTGTTGCCGTCAGCTGACGGCGTAGTGCTGCTGCACGGCGTGGGACTTTGAGCGGGCCTGCCAGCAGACCTTCCGTGTTGCTGCCACGCTCTATGCCATCGCGCATCACATTCCAGACACGACCAAAGCTCTCACGCAGTTCTGTTTCACTACGGAATGCTTTTTCGTTTTCCAGAACAAGCGCGGAAATGCTCATACCGTTTTGGCGGCAATGCTCCAGCAACTCTGAAGCGTATTTGTATGGATAAGGCACCGAAACTTCGTTTTCTGAAGCCTTACCGAAATTCTCTTCATCCACGATGAAACCACCGCCGATGGAATAGTAGGTTTTGGAGAAGATCTTTTCTCCACCTGCAAAGGCATGGATGGACATGCCGTTTTCGTGCAACTCAAGTGCTGGACGATTGAATGTGATCGCATCATTCGGGAAGTCAACTACATGGCAATGCATGCCAACCGGGAGGCGTCCGGTTTGTTCTACGCGCTGAATGAACTCTGGAATGCTGTCAATATCAACGGTTTCCGGAGAGTTGCCACCAAGCCCCATAATAATTGCTGTGTCTGTGTGGTGGCCTTTGCCTGTCAGAGACAGAGAACCATAAATGTCGACTGCAATACGCGTCACATCACGCAGTTTATCCTGAGCACGCAGACTATCAATGAACTGCTTTGCCGCTTTCATAGGCCCGACTGTGTGGGAGCTGGATGGACCTACACCGATTTTGAAGATGTCAAAAACGCTGAACATAACGTGAACCTCAGTGGGAGAGAAAAACCGGTGTCCGAAGACACCGGTTCATTTTTGTTGGTTGGCCCTCTTAGAAGAGGCCTTTTACGATCGCAGAGATTGCGACAATGCCCATGATGGTGATGAAGATGTTGGACAGCGCACCGTCGTATTTCTTCATGCTTGGGACTTTTTTGATTGCGTACATTGGCATCAGGAACAGGATTGCTGCGATGAACGGAGCACCCAGGCCTTCAATCATGCCAAGAACGGATGGGTTGATGATCGCAACACCCCAGACGGAGAAGAAGAAGAATGCAACAAGCAGTGTGTTGAATTTCTTTTCACCCAAGCCTTCGACAGCTTTTGGAGCAGCTTTCTTAGCAATGCCTGCAAGACCTTCTTTTGCGCCAAGGTAATGACCGAAGAAGGAAGAGAAGATTGCAAGGAACGCAACCAGTGGACCCATGAAGGAGATCAGTGGGCTGTCAAACACGTTTGCAAGGTAAGACAGGACTGGCAGGTTCTGCTGTTTTGCTTCCATCAGCTGTTCAGGTGTCAGTGCGAGAACGCAGCTGAATACGAAGAACATAACGAAGCCGAGGAGCATCACAGATGCGCGTTTCAAGATGATGTCGGACTTTGCAACTGCGTTATCGCCATGTGCTTCGCGCTGAGCCAGAGCCATGGAGGAGACGGCTGGGCTGTGGTTGAAGGAGAAGATAAGCATTGGAATGGTGAGGTACACCACTGTCAGCAAAGTGCCGGTTTCTGGGATCATGTCGAAGCTCATCGCTTCAAACGACCAGGATGGGATCAGGTATACAGACATACCGAACAGGATGATCACCAACGGGTACACCAGAAGCTCAGTTGCGACGAGCATCAGGCGGCGACCAAGGATCATCACGCCCATCATCATTGCAACGAGAAGACCAGAGAGGAGCCAGCGTGGAACCGCAGGCATTGCCAGCTGGTTGACGATGAAGCTGTCGATGGTGTTGGTAATCGCGTTACCGTAGATCAACACGATTGGGTAAATCGCGAAGAAATAGAAGAAGGTAATCAGCAGGCCAGCTGCTTTACCAAAGTGTTCTTCAACCACGTCTGTGATGTCTGCGTCTTTGTTCTTGGAGGAAAGAACAAAGCGAGCCAATGCGCGGTGAGAGAAGTAGGTCATTGGACCTACGAGAGCTGCGATCAGGATCAGCGGCCAGAAGCCTTCAAGACCTGCACGGATTGGAAGAAACAGAACACCGGCACCGACGGCGGTACCGAACATGGACAAAGACCAAGTAAGATCTTCTTTTGTATATTTAACCGTTTCTTTCGGGGCGACTTCGACTTCGGTCGCATTGATGCTTGACATTTCTTTTATTTCCCCATGTGCCACTCATGTGCCCTAGGAGAATTTCCCAATCTCTCTAGGACGGGGACCTGATATACTTATGTTAAAATTTTAAGACCATACGTTTTAATACACATCCTGCGCGCCATAATAACGCAGCGATACTGAATGCGACTTCAGTTTAATAGCGCAAGACCCCAGTGAGCGTGCAACAATCTGCCGCGGCACTGTAAATAACTATATTAAATAGGATTTTTCACTGAACCCCTATTAATCAGCTTTGGCTCTTCGTCAGACCAGCAGCTCGCGCAATATACGCGCATTCTAATATATGCAGCCAACACACTGTTTCCCAAGCGTATATCACTGACCTAGAGGTACTTTGGCGTCATCTGAGTAATTCTCATAAGTAAAATTGCATTCAGGTGTATGCCTGAATCTAATGCGTTCACCTGTCGTCAAATGATGACAATATGCCCCTTGCGCACGCATTTTGTGCGCCCAGAAAAACACCGTAATTTCGCTAAGGCACACAAATGCATACATTAATTATAATCGGAGGAAAAATTTCAAATGCGACATTCTTTCCCCCTGATTTCAATCAGAGAGTTTGAATTGTCTTCAATGCACCTTCCAAAGCTTCGCCTTTTTCATCCAAAAGCGCCGCTTCTCTGAGACGTCTGAGCCAATCTGAGGCGTCTTTTCTGTCTTTCAGGAATGTAAGAGATGAGAGAACCTGGTCAAATTTGGAGTGGCCTCGTTTGTGAGTGTCCGAATATCCTTTGATAAGCCGGCGGCAGTTGAGGATCTCTACGGCGAGGTGATAGTCTGAATGCACAGTCTTAATCGCAAGATCCCGCCAGTTTCGGAGATGCTCTGCCTCAATTTCATGGCGCAGGAAACTGCGGCGCCAGGGTTTCAGGCTACTGATGAGCCAGAGGCTGAGAAAGCCTCGAACGGAGTGCGTTCTTATGCGTCGCCCCTTGTTCACCCTTCTATCCAGCCAGTTAAACACCTTGGGGCGGGATTCAATCCACTTACCGAGCCGAACTGGCAGAGTTCCGCAGATTTCTTCCATACGCGGATGGAGATACTCGGTCAGTTCCAGCTGATTTTCTGCTCCTAACTGGATTTCCCTTTCAACGCGTTGAAAGCGCGTCTTTTGCGTTTTTATGTCGGCAACGCGGATTGTGTCGTCATAACACATGGCATTCGCCAGATGCTTGGCTGCAACTCTGGTGAACTCCCAGTTCTCATTTTCAGTATCACTGGCGAGTACAATTTCGAGGTGATTGAGATACTCCTCACCGTATTCGAGATCCTGAAACTCAACGGTCCTGCGCAGACCTGCCAGCGCCATGTCGCGAACCTGTTTGGGAAGCGCTTCAATGCGGGATAAGAGCAGTTGCCAGGCTGCGCGTTTCTTCTCAGACCCGCGGACTGTGAGTACCTTTTCGGGCTTGGGTTGTTCTGGTCGCCTGGTACCAGCGCTTCCAGCTGCAGCTGATGACTGGGCGTGGTCGAAGCTGGCATTAAAGGATGCGAGGCTTGCTTTAACGCCCTTACCACCTTTGCGGATGGTTTCTTCATAGGTGCCTTTGGCGAATGGCAGTGCACCTGAGCCTGCGAGTGCTCCGAACAGGCTGGAGGAGATGACGCTGCCATTTTCAGCTGCAACATCTTCCATGTTAAAGGCGACCAGCTTTTGGGAGGCCGTACCAAGACGGGAAAGGACGACATCGCTGTCTTGCTCCCCTTTGCCCGGCACGATTTTTTCTGAGACCGCCAGAATGCGGTGAGATGAAGCGACCAGCGTTGTCTTATCTGCAGTAACGAAACCACGGATAACAGCGCGGCCTGCTTCCATGAGTTCGGCGCAAATGACGATGTCGACATCGCCTTGCGCTGGGCTGAGGGAGAAGACGGGTGCTTTGCCGGTGTCAGGTGCCATTTCAACGTAATAGATCGTTGCCCCTGTGCGCTGGGCGACGCCTGCGACGGAGGTGGACTGGGCTTTGTATCCGTTGGCTTCAGCTAAATTGACAATCCAGTCTGTGAGGACGCCGCCGCCCTGCCCGCCAACGGCGAAAATGGCGATTTTCGTGATGGTGCGGGTTTCGTCTTCACCTGTTCCCAAGGCCTGCCATTGAGTGTCTATATCCATGATTATACCTCCTCAATGATCAGAGACCGGCGCTCGCGCCAGTTTTGCAGCGCGGTAATGATGCGGCCGCTTATCTTGCGGATGAAACGTTCGGATTTGCTTGGGTTGTGAATGGTGTCGGCCTGATAGAAGGATGGACAGAGGATGGCGGCGTCCGCAACCTCCCCGCAATTGCCGCAGCCAACACAGTTCTGGTCGATATGAGCGACAGGATCATCCCGTAACGGGTCATCCAGTTCCTTGACTGTCAGAGATGGACAGCCTGACAAGCGCATACAGGCGTGGTCGCCAGTGCAGACATCTTCATCAACACCGAAGCGGGTCTTCACGACGCGTTTTTGCTCTTTGACTGCTTGATTGATGATCGGCTTCTCGCGGCGCTGCTTATTAAGCATGCACTCAGAGGACGCGATGATGACCTTTGGACCTTTGACATCGGTGGTCAGCGCTTCCTTCAGGACCGACTGCATCTGGGTGACGTCATATGTGCGATCAAGTTGACGGACCCATTTCACACCAACGCCTTTCACCGCTTCGGTGATTGGGTGTTTAGTGGACTTGCTCTTGTTGTTTGCCCTTGAGGACAGGATGTCCTGCCCGCCTGTGGCCGCTGAGTAATAATTGTCGACAATGACGATCACACCGTCATTTTGATTGAAGACCGCATTGCCGATGGAAGTGGTCAGGCCGTTGTGCCAGAAGCCGCCATCTCCCATAAATGAGATGGACCTTCGATCCGTTTCCGTTGTGTTGAACGCAGAGGCCGAGGCCGGTCCTAATCCATACCCCATGGTGGTGGAGCCGATACCAAAGGGTGGCATGATGGAGAACAGGTGGCAGCCGATATCTGAGGCGATGTGATGCGGGCCCAGCTCATCTTCTACCAGTTTGGTGGCGGCGAATATGGGGCGTTCCGGACAGCCCACGCAGAAACCGGGCGGGCGCATAGGAACAACCTCTTGCAGCTCCTTTATATCTGGTAGTGGACCTGGTGTATTTGGTGCACGTCCTTTGCCGGGTAATGCATCGGAATGCGTTGCAAGGAAAGTTTGGATGCTGTCCAGCATCACTTGTCCGGTATACTCACCAGCTTCCGGGAATGGTCCTTTCCCTTCCAGTTTGGTGCTGAGGCCTTCCTTTTGCAGCATGGCGCCAACGGCTTGCTCCAGATAATCAGGATAGCCTTCTTCCACCACCAGCACCGCCTCTTTGGTGCGGCAGAACTCGGTGATTTCAGCTGGAACAAGCGGATAGGTTACATTCATGACGTAGAGCGGGATTTGTGTCTCGCCGTTGATGTCAGCAAGCCCCAAACGCTGCAATGCGCGGATGACGCCATTATACATACCGCCTTGCAGGATAATCCCAACGTTACGACCCTGTGGTCCAAACAACTCATTCAATTTATGCGTTTGAATATAATCCAGCGCGGCAGGCAGACGCTTTGTCACTTTCTCCTGCTCATGGAGGAATGAGGCTGGTGGCAAGACAATGCGGTTCAAGTCACGCCTGGGGTTCTCCAGAGCATCAGCCACGCTCATGGATGGGCGCTGGTTGTCTTTGGTAGCGAACTCACCATGCACATGACAGCTGCGGATGCGCACCTGAAGCATGACCGGCGTGTTGGAGGCTTCTGACAGTTCAAAGCCATCACCAACAGCCTTTACGATGGACGGCAGATTGGGACGCGGATCGAGCAGCCAGATCTGGCTTTTCATTGCAAAGGCGTGGCTGCGCTCCTGCATGATGGAAGAGCCTTCACCGTAGTCTTCCCCGACAATAACAAGGGAGCCACCAGTGACGCCACCAGATGATAGATTTGCCAAGGCATCAGAAGCGACATTGGTGCCGACAGTTGATTTGAAGGTGACTGCGCCGCGAATGGGATAGTGAACGGATGCGGCCAGCATGGCAGCAGCAGCAGCTTCGCTGGCGCTGGCTTCAAAATGCACGCCCAACTCACCAAGAATATCCTGTGCATCAGCCAGAACATCCATTAGGTGACTGATGGGCGAGCCCTGATAGCCGCCAACATAGCCAACACCATTTTCCAGCAGTGCTTTGGTGATGGCCAGAATGCCTTCACCGCGGAACACTTCGCCCTCACCTGCGCGAAGTTTTTCGACCTCTTTGACAAAAGATCTTTCTGCCATACTCTCTCCCCAGAAAGCATGACAGATCCAGTTGGTGCGAGCTCAATGAAGAGAAACGCGCCCTAGAAGTCGTGCTTTCGTATGTTTGCCAGCACCTTGCGCAGTGTCACCAAAAAGGCGTCATGCTCGGCTTGCGAGACGCCAGTGAACATTGTGCTGTATTCATCGCGCATATGCGGCCACATTTCAGCAAAGGCAAACCGTCCAGCCTCAGTCAGAAAAATATGGCGCACGCGGTTGTCCTGCTCGCTGGCTTTGCGGTGGATCAGGCCTTCCTTTTCCATCGCGTCCAGCGTGCGGCTCAAAGTCGATTGTTCGATCACCGAATAAACCGAGAGTTCGTTGATCATCAGCCCGTCCACGACTGACAGCACAGCGAGTGCTCTCATTTTGGCGACCGACAACCCTGATCTGCTCAGTTTTTCGCGCAGACTCTCGTTGTATCTGCCCATGATCCGGTTCATCAGATAGGGCGCAAAATGGCCCAGCCCGACCTCTCCCAGAGTTCTTGGCGTGGATACAGGTTTTGAGTGTTGTCCGTCCTGTTCAGTTTCGGGAGCTTGATCACCGAGAATCTCGTTCATGTGGTGCACTCTTTCTTTTTTGAACAAGCCCCACCTCTCTCGTAGGGCCTGAAATTGATTATATGCATTTACATATTTATATCAACTGCAATCCTGTAGATTACAGCGTAAATATGTGATCATTCATTGTTTTCGAGAGTCTCAATCATACGCGAAAGAAAACTTTTCACCTGCACAATGTCACTCATGCCAAGCTGGCGGATCAACCGTTCTTCATGAGCGCTGGCCTGCGTTACAAGCTGGACGGCAAGTTCCCTGCCCTTATCACTCAAGAAGATACGAACACGGCGGCGATCTGCTTCATCGGACCGGCGTGTGACCAGTCCTCGTTCTGTCATCTGATCGATGGTTTTGGTGAGGTGAGATTGCTCCATAAGAGCAAAGCGGGCCAACTGTGTGACCATCTGGCCATCATTGTCTCTGAGACAAGCCAATACGCGCCATTCCGGGACGCGCACGCCAGCGCCCCGGATTTCTTCGTGGAACTGCCCGCTTGCCAGATGGCTTGCCGATGCCAGCAGATACAAAAGGTAACCGTCTACAAAGCCGGTTTCCTTTTCATGAGTGTCGATTTCTTTCAGGTCTGCGTCCACCGGCCAGCCTCTTCTTTTGTTTTTGCCGTGCTACATTGAGTACGGAATAATAAGTGCGAGTCCCGGAACTGCAATTAGCAGGATCAAGCGCACAACATCCATAGCAACAAATGGAACTACACCGACAAATATCTTTTCGACCGGCACCTCAGGGGCAACTGAGCGCATAACAAATACGTTCATGCCAATTGGAGGCGTGATGAAGCTCATTTCCGTGACGATAATGACGAAGATGCCGAACCAGATTGGATCGAACCCAAGACCGGTCACGATTGGAAAGAGAATCGGCACCGTGAGTGTGACCATAGACAGGCTTTCCAGCAGGCACCCCAGCACCAGATAGATCAGCACGATCATGGTGATAATGGCATAGGGCCCAACTCCGAGGGCGTTTACCCATGTGCGAAGGTCCGTTGTCAGACCGGAAATGTTCACGTAGTTCAGGAAATAGAGCGCCCCAAACAAAATGAAGAACATCACAGCGGTGGTTTTGGCTGTCTCAAACAGCGTGTTGAGCGTCTCCCGATATGTCAGTTTGCCCCGCATTGCGGTCAGAACCAGCGCTCCGCCTGCTCCGATGCCAGCCGCTTCTGTAGCCGTGAAGACGCCGAGATAGATGCCGCCAAGCACACAGACAAACAGAAGCAATGCCCATGACACGCCACGCAGAGCTTTGATGCGTTCAATCAGCGGCAGTTTGCTCTGAACTTCCAGATCTTCCTTAAACATGAAGAGTGACAAGCGCACGGCGAGCATATAGCCAATGACACCGACAAGGCCGGGCAGAATGCCAGCCAGGAACAGTGCGCCGATGTTTTGCTGAGTGAGAATGCCGTAGATGACAAGAATGACGGAGGGCGGGATCAAAATACCCAGCGTTCCGCCTGCTGCGATTGACGATGTTGCCAAACGGTCTGAATACCCAAACCGGCGCATGGCTGGCAGAGACACACGTGCCATGGTTGCTGTGGTTGCCAGAGATGATCCGCAAACCGATGAAAAACCACCACAAGCAACAATAGTTGCCATGGCCAGACCGCCTTTGCGGTGTCTCAGCCAGGCGTTTGCCGCCGTATACATGTCACTGGCGATGCCCGATTGGACGATGAGATTGCCCATGAGCAGGAACAGCGGCACCACAGACAAGGTGTAGCTTCTACCGCTGTCGAAATAGACCTGCCCAACAAGGTGAAATGCAGGTGGCAATCCAATGATGGAGGCCACTCCAAAGAAACCAACGGCTGCCATTGCAAAAGCAATTGGCACGCCTACAAAAATCAATGCCATCAGGATGGCAAGACCCAGATACCATTCCATCAGGAACCGCCCCCAACACCTCTAGGAATTCTCAAAACGGCAAGCACGAATGTGATGAATGCGCAAAACGCACAAATGACACCGGCTGCTTTTGCAAATGGAGCAAGAGGGATGCGTAAATACACCGTCACTTCCTGATAACTCGCAAGCTGCGTTCCGTGTTGCCAGAGCTCCCAGGCCACAACGGACAGGACCACAGCTACAAACATGCGTGAAAAGAACATTTGCAGGGCGGCTACTCCGCCTTTGAACTTGGAGGTGAACAGGTCTACCGTGATGTGCCCATCATCCAGGCACACCGCTGGAAGGCCTGTAAAAATCACCGCCATGAGCAGCAGTTCTGTATATTCCGGCGCTCCGGGCAATGGGCTTGCAAACAGGTAACGGCCAATCACATCAATGACCGTTACTGCGACCAGCGCCAGAAGCAGTATTCCGCAGAGAACAGAGGCGCCCGAACGAAGCTTTCGTCGGGCGCGCGCTGCTAGATCAACCAGATTCCCACTCATTTTTCAGAGGCAACCGCTGCAACTTCTTTTTGGAGCATGTCCATGGCAACTTCAAAGTCGATGCCTTTTTCGCCGTAGGATTTGGCAACACCGTCAAACATTGGACGGGTGGCTTCTTCCAGTTGAGCACGCTCTTCTGCGGTGGCATCGTGAATGGTCACTTTACCTTCCATCTGCTCCAGACCCCATGCATCCGCAGCATTCCATGCGGCGCCCGCAAGACGGGAGAAGGCTTCGCCAGAGATGGCCTCAATGGCTTTCTGATCCGCTTCTGACAAGCTGGAGAACTTGGCGTTGTTGGCGATGAAGAAGAAGGAGACGTTGTACAGACCACCTTCTACGCGCAGGCCGTTGCTAAGCAGGCCATCCAGCTTGAAGAACGGGATGGATTCAGTCGGGAACACGATGCCGTCAGCAATGCCGCCGGACAGGATCTCATAGGACTGCGGTGCTGGTGCCTGGATGGCCACCATGTCCATAGCCTGAACCAGCTGGTTGGTAATGCTACCAGCAACGCGGATCTTTGCGCCTTTCAGCTCGCTCAAAGGTGAGACGGCACGGTCGGTTGTGTAAAGCAGGCCGGGACCGTGGGTGAAGACACCCAGAACCTTTGAGCCGCGGTGCTCGTTGGCTTTTGCCAGCGTGCTTTCATAGAGACGCCAGTAGGCAACGGACAGGCTGGTGGCGTCCGTTGCAAGGAAAGGCAATTCCGCGATCTGAGTGAGTTTAAAGCGGCCCGGTGTGTAACCGTGCACGCCGTATGTGAGATCCGCAATGCCGTTTGCGGCGAGGTCAAAGTGCGCTGGTGGTGGGCCGAGCGGTGCGTCGAGGATTTGTACAGAGACGCGTCCCTCTGTGACTTCCTTTACCTTGGCCGCCCAGGGCACCATCATACCTTTTACGATCGGGTGTGCCGGTGGCAGCCAGCTGGACATGCGCAATACGGTTTCCTGCGCCATGGCAGATGCGCTGACAGAGAGCGCGGTAATAGTTGCAGCTGCAAATATCTTGAGTTTCTTATTCATGTTCTCCCTCCCCAGAGAATACAGGATGAATGAGAAAAATGTGCACACATACCGTGGGTTAATCAAGCGCAAATATGAAATGGAAACTATTTCCAGTTCATGCATTGACATTGTTTTATATGATATCGCATATTATATTTCTCATTTATGCGAGAGGAGACTCTCCTTGTTTTGGCTCTGAGGGAGGACGCCAAAAAGCATGAAAACACTTATTATTGAGGGGGTTCGGACGGCCGCCCCAAAAATCAAACAGTTTGTTCTCAAAGCCGAAGATAATGCGCAGCTTCCGCAATTTGAAGCTGGTGCACATATCGCAGTTCAACTTAAGGATGGCTCTTCTCGTCAATATTCTCTGATCGATTTTGGTGAAAACTTACCCTACGAGAATCAGCGATACACGCTCGGTATACTTTTGGAGCAAGACGGAAGTGGCGGTTCGGCTTACATGCACTCTTTGCAGGTGGGCGACGCTGTTCAGGTTGACGTACCAAAGAACGATTTTCCGCTGATTGAAGACGACAGACCGGTTGTTCTGATTGCAGGCGGCATTGGTGTGACGCCGATCATCAGCATGGCTGCTGCGTTGAAGCGCGCAGACAAAGCCTATGCCCTGCACTACTCTGGCCGCACGCTGGAGGGGATGGCATTCAAGGATGAGCTTGCAGACCTCTGCGGTGATGCTTTGAACATCCATAGTGATGACAATCCTGAGCGCTGTCTGGATCTTGGCGCTCTCATTCCAACGCTCGATACTCGCAGCCATATCTATGTATGTGGCCCGAAGGGAATGATTGAAGCCGTGCGCGAGACGGCGCTGACTGCTGGCTTTGGCAAAGAGCAGATCCACTTTGAACTGTTTGCAAGCGCTGCGTCTTCAGGCGATGATGTCAGCGGCGGGTTTGAGGTGGAGGTTAAATCCTCTGGCGAGGTGTTTTGGGTGCCGCAGGATAAATCCATCGTGGATGTGCTGGAAGACGGCGGCGTAGACCTTGTTTACGATTGCCAGCGCGGGGACTGCGGGATTTGTCAGGTGGATGTGCTTGAGGGTGAGCCAGACCACCGGGATGTAGTGCTGAGTGATGATGAGAAAGCGGCTGGTGACGTGATGCATATTTGCGTATCGCGTGCCAAGTCCAAACGACTGGTGCTGGATTTGTAAAAGATAATTTCGCGTATTTTCCGGAGGGACGCATTTTTAGCTCCGGTCAGTATGCGCTCTAAGCTTTTTGGGAGGGGAGCTTATGACCATGAAATACAAAGATAACCCGCAGGCGGTGGCCAACCTTGTGCGCCCCGCTGAGGTTCATCGTGATCTTTACATCGACGATGAAGTGTTTGCCCTGGAGATGAAGCATCTGTTTGCCTCCACATGGGTTTATGTGGGGCATGAAAGTCAGGTGCCCAATGCTGGTGATTATTTCGCGACCGATGTTGCTGCTCAGCCTATTTTGCTGGCACGGCATACGGATGGCGAAGTGTATGTGCTGCACAATCGCTGCCCGCATAAAGGCACCAAGATCGTCATTGATCGCTCTGGCAACACGGGCAAGTTTTTCCGCTGTCCTTACCATGCGTGGTCGTTCCGCACCAATGGCAAGCTGCTCGCGATCCCGCTGAAGAAGGGGTACAAAGACACCGGTTTTGAGCAGAGCGAGGCTGGGCAAAGCGGTCTGCCTCCAGTGGGCGCGGTGAAGAACTATCGCGGCTTTATCTTTGTGCGCATGAACCAAGAGGGCATCAGCTTTGAGGAGTACTTCGGCGGCTCCCTCTCCTCTCTCGACAATATGGTGGACCGCTCTCCGATTGGTAAGCTGGAGGTAGCTGGCCCGCCGCTGCGCTACATGCACAATTGCAACTGGAAGATGCTGGTCGATAACCAGACAGACACCTGTCACCCGATGGTTGCTCATGAAAGTTCCGCTGGCACCGCGGTTGAGATCTGGGAGAGCATAGACAAGGACGAGAACACCAAAACGCCTATGGCGATGGAGGTGATTGCGCCATTCATGTCGCCCTACGAGTTCTTTGAGGATATGGGTATTCGCACCTGGCCGAATGGTCATGGTCATACAGGTGTGCATCATTCCATTCACTCGGATTACTCTGCTATTCCGGGTTATCTGGAGATGATGGTGGAGGCCTACGGCGAAGAACGTGCCAAGGTCATTTTGGGTGAGAACCGGCATAACACGGTCTATTTTCCGAACATCATGATCAAAGGCCCTATCCAGCAGTTGCGTGTGTTCATTCCACTGGCCGCCAATAAGACGCTGGTTGAAAGCTATATCTTCCGCCTTGTTGATGCACCGGACATGCTGCTTGAGCGCACGGCCATGTACAACCGCCTGATCAACGCGCCAACCTCCATTGTGGGGCACGATGATCTGGAGATGTATGAGCGCGCTCAGGAAGGCTTGCATTCTCAGGAGCTTGAGTGGGTGAATGTGCAGCGCCTTTATGATGCTGACGAAGACCTGGATGAAGAAGCCGTTGAGAACGGGACAACGGAACGCCAGATGCGCAATCAGTTCCATGCCTGGAAGAAGTTTGTTGTTGCAAGCATGGAGGCCGAAGCTCGTGACCTTACCGACGCGTGATGACCTGACCGACTTTGTCTACCATGAAGCCCGGGTGATTGATGAAGGCCGCTTTGATGAGTGGCTGGAGCTTTGGGGCGCTGACAGCTACTACTGGATGCCGCTGGATTATCAGCAGGACAACCCGAAAAACATGACCTCGCTTATGTATGAGGATGCATTTTTGCGGAAGCTTCGTGTTGAGCGCCTCAATGGCCTGCGCACCTTTTCGCAAAAACCCAAGAGCCGCTGCTCTCATGTTTTGAACCGCCCAAGCATCGAGGCTTTTGATCCGAAGGCGGGCCAGTTTATCACCCGCACTGCTGTTCATTATGTGGAGACGCGGCTCGATGACCAGTTCTTGCTGGCGGCTACGGTTCATCATCATTTTGAGATGGCCGAGGATGAGCTGAAAATTAAGCTGAAGCGGGTTGATCTGCTCAACTGTGATGCTGCCTTTGGCAACATCCAGCTGTTCATTTGAGAAAACAGGTTGTTTGAATGATTGAGCATAAATCTGTTTTCGATGCATTTTGCGCCACTGCTGAAAAGTGGCCAGATCGTCCGTTTGTGAATGCGTTGCCTGAGACTGCCGAGCTTTACAGCATTGAGGCTGGAGAGACCTTCTACGCAGAAGCATTGGTTCAGGCGCAGGGTGCGGTGGCGCGCTATCGGCAAGCTGGCCTTCAAGCTGGAGACCGTGTTCTGGTTCTGCTTGAAAATCGTCCCGCCTTCTTTCTGCACTGGTTGTCCCTGAATGCGCTTGGTGTGGTGATTGTTCCGATCAATCCTGACTTGCAAAGCTCTGAGCTTGAATACATCGGCAGACATGCAGAGCCTGTTCTAGCGATCTCAACACGTGAGCGCAAAGCAGATATGGAACAGGCAGCGCGTGACAGCGGGCAAGGCTTTGCCTGTGCCACACTGGATGATGCCCTGCCCGTTGTGCGCACGCCTTCAGATGAGATCTATTCGCCTGCGCAAGAAGACCCTGCGGCGATGCTCTACACCTCTGGCACCACCGGGAGCCCGAAAGGCTGTGTGCTGGCTAACCGCTACTTTCTGGAAGCGGGGCATTGGTACGCCAATGCAGGCGGCACGTGTGCGCTGTATGAGGATGGCGAGCGGATGATTACTCCCCTGCCCATCTTCCATATGAATGCGATGGCATATTCTGCCATGGCGATGATTGCTGTTGGCGGGTGCCTGACAGTTCTGGACCGCTTCCACCCGCGTTCCTGGTGGCAGAATGTGCGGGATAGTGGTGCAACCTGCCTGCATTATCTGGGCGTTATGCCATCGATCCTGATGAGCCTACCAGAAGCGCTGGAAGACAAAGCCCATTCTGTTCGCTTTGGCTTTGGGGCGGGTATTGATGCCAAGTTGCATGTTCCGTTTGAGGAGCGCTTTGGAATTCCTCTGGTGGAAGCGTGGGCCATGACGGAAACCGGTGCAGGATCTGTGATTGCGGCCAACCAGGAACCTCGTAAGCGCGGCATGAACTGCCTTGGTAAGCCCGGACCTGAGATGGATGTGTGCATCATGGGTGATGACGGTGTGCCTGTTACAGGAACCGAGCCCGGAGAATTGCTGGTACGGCGCAAGGGCGATGATCCGCGTGTCGGGTTCTTCTCCCATTACTTCAAGGACGAAGCAGCGACCAATGAGGCATGGAAAGCCAACTGGTTTCATACGGGCGATATTGTTCGGCGGGATGAGGATGGTGACTTCTTCTTCGTGGACCGCAAGAAGAACGTGATCCGGCGCAGCGGCGAGAACATTGCCGCAGTGGATGTGGAATCCGTTTTGATGCAACACCCGGATATTGAGGCGGTTGCTGTTTGTCCGGTACCAGACGCCATTCGCGGGGATGAGGTGTTTGCCTCTATCGTCTGGCGCGGCGAGCAAACGAAGGACGCCGCAGAAGCGATTGTGCGCTGGGGGTTGGAACGCATGGCCTACTACAAGGTGCCTGGCTACATCGCATTTTGCAGCTCGCTAAAACTGACCGGCACGCAGAAGATCCAGCGGGTGGCCCAAAAGCAGATGGCACTTGAACTGCTTGAAACATCAGAGGCATTCGACACCATCCACCTGAAGCGGAGGCAGTTGGTTTCATGATCAAGCCACGCAAACGCATGGGGTATGACGGGGTTGTCGTGGCAGCACCTGCCAGCACGCCCTATGAACGTTATTCAACAGAGACCGCGCATTGGTGGATTGCCAAAGCGCTGCGGCAATCGATCAAATCTGCCGGTCTTACACCGCGCGATATTGATGGTTTTTCTGTCGCCAGTTTCTCGCTGTTTCCTGATACGGCTGTTGGCCTGACCCAGCATCTGGGGCTGGTTCCGCGTTGGCTGGATCATATTCCGCAGGGCGGCGCCAGTGGCCCAAGCGCGCTACGCCGGGCTGCGCGGGCGGTGCAATGCGGGGATGCCTCTGTGGTGGCGTGCGTGGCGGGGGACACCAACCACGTGGACAGTTTCCGGCGCATGCTTTCCAGCTTTTCACGGTTTGCGCAGGATGCCTCTTACCCTTATGGCGCTGGCGGGCCGAATGCCTGTTTTGCGCTGTTGACTGACTATTACATGCGTGAGTTTGGCGTGGGCCGCGAAGATTTTGGCCGGATCTGCGTTTCTCAGCGGGACAATGCGTTGCGTAATGAGAACGCGGTCATGAAGAAGCCACTTAGCATGGAGGCTTATCTGGCGGGACGTGAGATCAGTGATCCAATTACCCTGTTTGACTGCGTGATGCCTGTGGCTGGCGCTGAAGCGTTTCTGGTGATGCGCGAAGAAGATGCGGTCGCCTCTGGGATTCCGCATGCGCATATCAGCGCGACCATTGAGCGGCACAATGCTTTTGCTGAAGACCCAATCCAGATGCGTGGTGGCTGGGAGATGGATATTGACGAGCTTTACGGCATGGCCGGGCATGGGCCAGAGAGCGTGGATCTGTTGCAGACCTATGATGATTATCCGGTCATCGTGATGATGCAGCTGGAGGACCTGGGCTTTTGCGCGAAAGGCGAAGCAGCTCGGTTTATTGCAGATAAGGACCTAACGGTTTCCGGAGACTTCCCGCACAACACCTCCGGCGGGCAACTGTCTGCTGGTCAGGCTGGGGCTGCTGGTGGGTTTATTGGACTTGCTGAGGCCATCCGGCAGGTGACGGGCACGGCTGGGGCAACGCAGGTGGCGGATGCCAAGCGGGCTTTGGTTTCCGGCTTTGGGGTGATCAACTACGACCGCGGCGTGTGCACCAGTGCGGCGATTTTGGAAGGGGCGCGTTGATGGTCACACCGCTTCAAAAACCACCCAAAAAGAACCCGCAGGTACGCACCCGCGTACCCACATTGCCTTCTCATTATCGTAGCCGTTCTGCACTATTTATGGCCGCAGCTGCCGCTGAGGGGCGATTTATGCTGCAGGTCTGCGCAGAGCCGGATTGTAGGTCTGTTCAATACCCTGCGCGGGATGCTTGCAGTTGTTGTCTGTCTGATCGGCTCGTTTGGCAGGATGTGTCTTCGCGCGGAAAGCTGATTGCGACGTCAACTGTACGCACGAGCACGAACACTTATTTCCGTGAGCGGACACCATGGCGGCTTGGGACGGTGCATCTTGAGATTGGCCCCTCCGTTATGTGTCACCTTCACAGTGAGGTAGCAGTGGGGGATGAGGTGCAGCTGATCAACCGGCTCGATAAATCCGGACAGAGCGTTTTGCTGGCGTTGCCCATGGAAAGAGCCCAGTTGCAGGAGGATGATATGCAGCTTCGTGAATTGACGTGTGATCCGAAGTTCCGACGCGTTCTGATCACAGATGCACGCAATCCGAATGCCCATGCGCTGGCAAAGAGCCTGCTGGAGGCTGGAGCTTCTGCGGTGTTTGTTGGAGAGGCTGAGAGTTGGCGTCCCTACCCTGATCGCGCCAAACTTGAGTCTCTTCAAGGTGTTGAACTGGTTTCTTTAGATGTGACTGACACTTCCTCTGTTCAGGAGCTTGCCGGCGAGTTTGGTGGCAAGGTCGATATTTTGATCAACAATGCCCGCTTTGTGCGGCCCGGTGGTATTCAGGGCCGTGGTGATGTGGGCTTTGCTATGGATGAGATGCAGGTCAACTATTTCGGCATGATGCGGCTTGCGCAGGCCTTTGCCCCTGCCATGGCCGGACGCAGTGCGGATGGAGTGAACAGTGCTGTGGCGTGGGTGAATATGCTCTCCGCCTATTCGTTGGTGAGCAACCCCGGCTTTGGCAGCTTCTCAGCTTCCAATGCAGCAGCGCATTCGCTCTCACAGTGTTTGCGGGCGGAGATGGCATCCTCTGGTGTGCGGGTGGTGAATGTTTATTGCGGACCGACCGAGGATGAATGGCATCAGCCACTGCCTCCTCCCAAGGTGCCAGCTTCGACGCTGGCAAGGGAGCTGGTGAAGGCGCTGCAAGCGGGACTGGAGGATGTGTATGTGGGCGACATTGCCAAGGACATCCGCCGCAAGTTCATGGAGAGCCCGAAGGTGCTTGAAAAAGAAATGACAAGTCTGGAGGCGCTTTGAGCATGGAAGCCTTGAAAGAAAAACTGGTGAACCCGGTTGAGCTGCTGAGCTCTGCTCTGCTTTCCGGTGATGTGGAAGTGGTGGACCTGACGCATACGCTTGATCCGGATTTTCCCGTGATCGTGCTGCCACCCGAGTTTGGGCAGTGCGCACGCTTTCGCATGGAAGAGATCTCCGCCTATGACCATCGCGGTCCGGCATGGAAGTGGAACACATTCACCTGCTCTGAACACACAGGTACGCATTTTGATGCGCCGATCCATTGGATTTCCGGCAAGGATTTGCCCAATAACACGGTGGACTCCATTCCCCCTGAGCACTTTGTTGGGCCAGTGGTGGTGATTGATTGTTCTGAAGGGTCTGCGCAGGATGAAAACTTTGAGCTGACACCAGAGATCATCGCCGGGTGGGAAGCTGAACATGGGCGAATTCCAGCAGACAGCTGGGTGTTTATGCGCACGGACTGGAGCAAGCGCCGTGGTGCGGCTTATCTGAATATGCGCGATGATGGGCCACATTCACCCGGACCGACACCGGATGCAATTCGGTTTCTGATTGAGGAACGCGGTATTCGCGGGTTTGGGACGGAAACTGTGGGGACGGATGCGGGCCAAGGTGTGCACTATACGCCGCCCTATCCGGCGCATTTTTATCTGCACGGAGCTGGCAAGTATGGCTTGCAGTGTATGTGCAATCTGGATCAGTTGCCTGCCACGGGAGCTATGATCTTATGTGCACCATTGAAGATCAAAAATGGAACAGGCAGCCCTTTGCGCGTTCTGGCGCTGGTGCCGAAGGGAGGCCGTTGATGTCTGGTAAATTCACAGCAGTTATTACAGGCGGCAACAAGGGCATTGGGGCTGCGCTTGCCAAGGAAATGCTGGAGGCTGGTTACACGGTCATTTGCCTTTCTCGCCGGGAACCGGAGTTTACGCATCCCAAACTGCATTTCCATCAGACGGACTTGCTGGATCAGGCGCAAGTGAGCGCTGCTGCTGAGGCGATTGCGACTGAGCATGAGGTGACGCATCTCATTCACAATGCGGGGCTTATCTTCCCCAACCTGATTGAGGATGCCGAGGCTGAGGATATTGCCGGACTTGCCCAACTTCATCTGGGATCAGCGCTGACGCTGCTCAAAGCCTTTTTGCCAAGCATGAAGGCGAAGCAGTTCGGACGGGTGTTGTTTAACGGTTCCCGTGCTGCTTTGGGAGCGAAGACACGAACGGCCTACAGTGCATCCAAGGCTGGTATGATCGGGATGGCGCGGACGTGGGCGCTGGAGTTGGCGCAGCATCAGATTACGGTGAATGTGGTGGCGCCTGGTCCGGTGAAAACAGATAACTTCTGGGGCATCATTCCCAAGGGCAGTGAGCAAGAGCAGAAACTGGCAGATGGCATTCCTGTTGGGCGCATTGGCACGGTAGAAGACATCACCAATGCCTTCCTATTCTTTGCGGACCCGAAGTCCAGCTTCATCACCGGACAAACGCTGTTTGTCTGTGGTGGGATGAGTGTGGGAACTGCTCTGCTGTAATTGCGTGCAGTTAAAGTTCTGAATCAGTTTCAGGTCATGACTGCATGTGATTGATGCCGCTGAGTCAGTGTTCTTCTGCGGACATTTTTCGACGCCACCCAAGCAAGTGGGCCCCTGCTCCATCACTGCTGAGTTTGTCTTCAGGATTAAGGAGATGACAATCGGTCAGGGAGAGACAACCGCAGCCGATGCATTCGTTAAGGCCCGCTCTCAGGTCCTGAAGCTCTGCAATGCGGTTGTCCAGATCCCGTTGCCACCACGTGGAGAGTTTGGCCCAATCTGCTGCTGAGATCTTCTTCTCGTTGGGCAGTTGATCCATGGCCGCTTTGATTTCCTTTAGAGACACGCCCAGCTTTTGCGCGGCCTTGATTACGGCTATCTTCCGCAGGACCGCGGCGGAGTATCTTCTGTGGTTTGCATTGTTGCGCCAGGAGCTGATGAGCCCCTTTTCTTCATAGAAGTGAACGGCAGAGACTGCGATGCCACTGCGTTCTGCGACCTGCCCGACGGTTAGTCCTTGCAAGGAGACCATTGTCATTCCTTTATTTTTCGCCTTGACCTCAACATTACTTGAGGAATTAGAAGAGATCATGGCAGTAATCAAGACCCAATAAGGAATGGCAGATGAACAAGATTTATGCGGACCTGTGGCAAGTCCCAATGGAAAAGCGGTTTGGAACACTGCTCTCGCATGCATATTTTCTGAAAACACCAGATCGAAACATCCTTATCTCAGCCTTTGAAAACTTGAGTGAGGCGGCGCAATTACGCGAGCTTGGAGGGATCGATGAGCATTACCTCACACATAATCACGAGATCACTGAGGGTTTGAGCGAGCTGAAGTTCGTTCTTGGTGCAACGCTGATCGGACAGGAAAACATTCAGAAGTTCTTTAGTGGTGATGTCCAGCCAGATTTACTTTTAAGGGGTTCAGGGCCATTTGTGGACTCTGACGGATTTCAGGCGATTTACACTCCGGGGCATACGGACAACAACCTTTGCTTCTATTACCCCTCACCCACTGGCAAGAATTATCTGTTTACCGGTGACACGATCTATCTGGACAATGGTTGTTTCAAAACACTGATCATGTCCAGTGATGGCGGCAACAAGCAAGAGCTCGCCACTTCACTGCGCAACCTGCGGGATCTACCGGTGGACGTGATCTTTTGCAGTGTCGCCATGGGGAACTATGAGATTGTTGAGGTCACCCAGCCTGAATGGCACGCTCTGATGGATGAGAAGATTGCAGAGCTGGAACGCTGATGCAAAAAAGCCGGAGTGTTTCCACCCCGGCTTTCAAAATTCTGCATTCCTGAGATTTACGCGATGCGCAATTCTGAGGAAGGATCAAACGGGATGGCTTTGTCCATATTGATCGCGAATGGCACGTCCTGTCCGGCAACGACCTGCGCATCCGCACGCATGCGTGCATTGCAGTCTTTGCCGCCGAGAGATGACATCACGTAGGTATCAGAACCAGCTGGCTCCGTTACGATGACGCGATTTGTAATCTGTTCGATGTGGTTTGCCTTGCGGTCAGCCCCTTCAGGGTCGGTGATCGCTTCTGGACGGATGCCCAGCACGATTTCCTTCTGATCAAAGCTTTTCAGAGCTTCGGTCGGATTGGAGAACTTAAGGTTCACCTGATCACTGAGGCCCGTCGGAAGCTGCGCGAAGATGCCATCACCACTAGCAACAACCTTAGCTGGAACAAGGTTCATGCTTGGAGAGCCCATGAAGCTGGCGACAAACAGGTTTGCCGGGTTGTCATAGATCTCTTTTGGCGTGCCCAACTGCTGCACGTACCCACCGTTCATGACAGCAATGCGCGTGGACAGCGTCATTGCCTCAATCTGATCGTGGGTCACGTAAACAATGGTTGTTCCAAGCTTTTGGTGCAGCTTCTTGATCTCTGTGCGCATATCAACGCGCAGTTTCGCATCAAGGTTGGAGAGCGGCTCATCAAACAGGAACACATCCGGATCACGCACCAATGCACGGCCCATGGCCACACGCTGGCGCTGACCGCCGGAGAGCTGGCCCGGCTTGCGATCCAACAGCGGTTTGATCTGCAGCATCTCGGCAACGTCACTCATTGCCTTTTCGCGCGCAGGCTTGGCAACACCATGCATTTCCAGACCGAACGTGATGTTTTGACCGACCGTCATGTTCGGGTACAAAGCATAGGACTGGAACACCATTGCGATGTTACGCTTGGACGGGTGAACCCCGTTCATGGTCTGCCCTTTGATGGCGATGGTGCCGGAGGTGATATCCTCCAGACCAGCAATCATGTTGAGCAGAGTGGATTTTCCGCAACCGGACGGCCCGACGAGCACGAGGAATTCCCCTTCCTGCACGTCGATATCGATGTTGTGAAGCACCTTGGTTGAGCCGTAAGACTTGGTCGCATTGTTGATTTTCAGAAAGCTCATAGGTCTTATCCCTTCACCGATCCGGCCATCAGGCCTCTTACGAAGTAGCGGCCAGCCACGATGTACACGAGCAGTGTCGGCAATGCGGCGAGGATCGCTCCGGCAAAATGAACGTTATATTCTTTGACGCCCGTTGACGAACTGACGAGGTTGTTCAGCGCAACCGTCATTGGCTGGCTATCCAGATCAGCAAACGAGGCACCGAACAGGAAGTCGTTCCAGATGTTGGTGAACTGCCAGATGACAGAGACAACAATGATTGGACCGGAACTTGGCAGCATGATGCGCCAGAAGATGCGGAAGAACCCTGCCCCATCAATCTGAGCTGCGCGGATCAGCTCTGTCGGGAACACCTGATAGTAGTTCCTGAAATACAGAGTGGTGAAGCCGAGGCCGTAAACCACATGTACCAGCACCAGACCCGGTGTTGACCCTGCGATACCGAGGAAGCCAAGCACACGTGCCATTGGGATCAAAACGATCTGGAATGGAATGAAGCAGGCAAACAACATCAGACCGAACAGGATGGTATCACCCTTAAAGCGCCACTTGGTCAGCACATAACCATTCAAAGCACCCAGAACGGTTGAAATCGTGACTGCCGGGAACACCATTTTGAGGGAGTTCCAGAAGTACGGCTTCAGACCTGTTGGCTCTACGCCAATCTGTGCGCTGTTCCAGGCTTTAAACCAGGGCTCCAGCGTAAAGACCTGAGGCAGTGACATCATATTTCCGCCAGTGATCTCTGAAAGAGGCTTAACGGAGTTGAGTACCATAATGCCAAACGGCAACAGGTAGAATGTCGCGAACAGGATCAGCATCAGGTAAATGAATGCGCGGGTGATGCGCCCTGTGCTTATGGCATTATCTGTCGAGGCTACGGACATTATTTTTTCTCCCGCAGTTCGGCATAAAGGTAAGGCACCATAATCGCAGCGATGGTCATGAGCATGATAACAGCGGAGCTGGCGCCGATGCCCATCTGGTTGCGGGTAAAGGTGTAGGAATACATGAAGGTTGCCGGTACTTCCGTCGCTCTACCCGGTCCACCGCCCGTCAATGCCACGACAAGGTCGTAGGACTTAATCGCAAGGTGAGACAAGATCACGAACGCTGACAGGAAGGCTGGACGCAGTTGCGGGATAATGATCCGGCGATACATGTTCCAGTTGGATGCCCCGTCAATTTGAGCGGCCTTCAGGATTTCGTTGTCGATGCCACGCAGTCCGGCCAGGAACATGGCCATAACGAAGCCACTTGTTTGCCAGACAGCTGCAATCACAACCGTGTAGATGGCGAAGTTACGGTCCTTGATCCAATTGAACTCAAAGCTCTCCCAGCCCCACAAATGCATTGTGTGTTCAAGGCCGATGCCCGGATCGAGAAACCACTTCCATGCCGTTCCCGTTACGATGAAGCTAAGCGCCATCGGATACAGGAAGATTGGACGCAAAAAGCCTTCGCCGCGGATCTTCTGGTCCAGAAAAATCGCAAGACTCAAACCAATGGCTGTACAGATTGCGATATACAGACCTGCAAAAATGCCAAGGTTTTTGATGGCAATGGACCAATGCCGTAGCCGGAACAGCTTTTCATAGTTCTCCAGCCCGACCCAGTCATAGACTGGCAGAATACGGCTTCCTGTGAAGGAAAGGTATACGGAGAAAATGATAAATCCATAGACAAAGACCAAGATCAAAGCCAACGAGGGTGATAACACCAGTTTGGGAATGAGATTTTGGAGTCTTGTCCGCAGGTCCGGTTTTACTGCCGTTGGCATCGCATAGTCAGCGGCCATGGCAACGGATGAGTTGGTCTGGTCGACCATGATCCCTGCCCCCAGATTTTATGTTGTTTTGGGAAAAATGGGGCCAACACATCGTCGGCCCCACTTAAAATTACTTAGCGATGGAGACAGCGTCTACCAGCTCTTCAACAGCGGTAGCGGAATCGTACTCACCGTTAAAGTGTGCTGTTACAACGTCATAAATGGCGTTTTTAACAGATGCTGGTGCAGAGTGGCCGTGTGCCATGGAACCGTAAAGGTTGCCGCTTGCAGCAGCTGCAGCCAGATCTTTCATGCCCTGTTTTGCACATGCATCAAACGCTTCGTCGGAAACATCGGTGCGTGCAGGAACGGAGCCCTTCACCACGTTGAAGGCAGACTGGAAGGCAGGAGACAGGATTGCGCTTGCAAGAGCTGCCTGCTCTTTAGACACTTCACCGCCCTGATCGAACATAGCGAACTGGTCAGCGTTGAAGGTTACCTTGTCCTGAGTGCCTGGGAAACGGAAGCAGAGGAAGTCTTCGCCTGGCTTTTTGCCAGCACCGAGGAACTCACCTTTTGCCCAGTCACCCATCATCTGGAAGCCAGCTTCACCGTTGATGACCATTGCAGTTGCAAGGTTCCAGTCACGACCAGAGAAGTTGTCGTCTACGTTTGCGCGCAGAACAGACATGCGATCAAACGCTTCCTTCATGGTGTCAGAACCAAGAGCTTCTTCGTCCAGATCGATGAATGCAGCTTTATAGAAGTCTGCGCCACCGGTGGCCATGACGATTGCATCAAACAGAGTTGCATCCTGCCAAGCCTGACCGCCGTGTGCCAGCGGCGTTACGCCTGCTGCTTTCAGCTTATCAAGTGCTGCGGTGAACTCTTCCCAAGTGGTTGGAGTTGCAATGCCGTTTGCGTCCAACACTGCTTTGTTTGCCCATACCCAGTTGGTGGAGTGTACGTTTACCGGCGCAGCAATCCACTTGCCATCGTACTTTGCAAAGCGCTGAAGCGCAGCAGGTACAACTTCATCCCAGCCTTCTTTAGCTGCAACAGCGTTGAGGTCTGCCAGAGCGCCTTCTTTTGCCCAGTCCTGAATGTCGAACCCAAGCATCTGAACGGCTGTTGGTGCGTTACCAGCGGTTACGCGTGCACGCAAAACAGTCATTGCGCTTTCGCCGCCGCCACCAGCTACAGGCATATCTGCCCAGCCAATGCCCTGAGTTTCCAGATCCTGCTTAAGAACGTTAAGTGCAGCTGCCTCGCCGCCTGCTGTCCACCAATGCAGGACTTCCACGTCTGCTGCCAAAGATGGAGCAGCTGTTGCTGCCAACAGAGCCAGAGCCGATGTGGTTTTTACTAGTAGTTTGTGCATGTGTTGCCTCCCGATCACAACTTAAAATTTCTACACAAAAATACGACTAACATAGTACTTATAACGTTACAAATATCGGATCTGTCAATGCAAAAAGTGAACCCATTGACTTGAATGATCTTTTTTGTATCAAATGATACTCACCTATTTTGTTGTATCGTTATAACGAAGATCTAACTGATTTACGGGAGGTAACTGGCTTCACATGTCGACACAAAAACCGCCAAATTCCTCCACTCATACCACCTCGAAACCTACGCAGAAGACGATTGCGGAGATCACCGGCCTTGCGGTGACAACTGTCTCGCGAGCACTTCAAGGTGATGAAAAGATTGCACAGGCAACCCGGCTGCGCGTAAGTAAAGTTGCTGAAGAAATCGGCTATGTTCCGGACCGCGCGGCACAAAGATTACGCACCGGAAAGACTAAAGTAATCTCACTGATTCTTGACCCCCATAACGAGATTCTGGGGTTTGGGAACTCGCTGATCACAGGTGTGGCTCATGCATTGGCTGGTACGGACTACCATCTTAATGTGACACCACAGTTCCTTGGCGGTGATCCGATTGAGCCTGTTGAATACATTGTTCGCAACAAGCTGGCTGACGGAATCATCTTTTCGCGGACGAGGCCTTTTGATGAGCGGGTGCGTTTTTTGAGGGAGCGCAGCTTTCCGTTCACCACACATGGACGCACTGAATTCGGCTATCAACACTCATATGTGGATTATGACAACGAGAAATTCGCCTACGAATCTGTTTTGCGGTTGATGCAAAAAGGACGGCGCAGAATTTGCGTTATTCTACCGCCCAACCATTTCACGTTCTATCAACATCTGAATTACGGGTATATGCGGGCTATTCGGCAAGAAGGTTTGCAGTGCTACATTCCTGAGGGCATCAATCTTGATTCAGATATGCCGGAGATCTTTGAATGGGCACAGACGATTGCTGGAACCAGCGATGCACCGGATGGATTTATCTGCCCCGGTGAGACCTCTTTCCTCGCGATTGCGAACGGGTATCGGCAGGCAGGTAAAGAGCGTGGGCGGGATTTTGATGCAGTTGTGAAATCAAGTTCACAAACGCTGCATCAGATTGATCCACAGATCGACAATATCAGCGAGGATATTCGGCAGGCCGGTGCTTTGCTGGGAGCAAATCTGCTGAAGACGATGTTGCACCCGGACGGCCCGTTTGAGCAGACCATCCAGGATCCAGACATCACATTCCCAGCTCTCAAATCCTATCAGGACTGAGTTCTCAAGACGCAACTTTCGGCGCTTCCTCTTCGATCCAGAGGTCATCGCCTTCCGGATAGGTAAAGCCCGTTTCTGCGGCCAGCTGCTTCAGGAAGCCGATCATGTAGTCGGTGCGTTCGCGCGCGACTTCACGGCCTTCCTTGGTCTGCATGGTTTTGTGCAGTTTGAGCAGTTTGAGCGCGAAATGATCGACGCCGAATGTCTTGTCGTCGAGGTCGCGGTCCCTGGCGAAAAGATCGCCACCATGGAACAGGTTGGAGTTCATGGTTTTGGCGATATAGAAGGTGCGGGCAATGCCGATTGCGCCGAGGGATTCCAGGCGATCCGCGTCCTGCAGGATCTTGGCCTCAATCGTTTGCGGCTCGATTTCAGCTGAAAAGCTATGTGCTTCAATGGCATGCTTGATCTTCTCGATTTTTGCTGCCGAAACTCCCAGCTCAATCAGGATTGGTTCAGCGGCATCGGCTGACAGTTTGGAAGCCTTTGCACGGTCCGGTGAATTCTTGGGAACATTGACCAGATCATGCAAGTAGGCAGCTGCGATCAGCACTTCCTCATCGCCCTCACCGCGACGCTGAGCGATGTCCAGCGCTGCCAGTTTTACGCGGCGCGCATGGTAGAGGTCGTGGCTGGCATCGTCACTCTGATCATGCGCTTTCAGCGCTGCTTCCAAATTCTCTTCAAACTCAATCATCGGAACTCACAGTTATCAAATGAGCCCGAAACCTACGTCAGGTCAGTGTGCATTTCGAGGCAAAACTGGTCTGAACCCCCGATAAAATTGCAAGGCCTTTGGGCAAGGTCGTGGCTCGCTGCACGCATGATACAAACAAGCATCACAGCGAGGCCACTGTACCAAATTAGCGCTCTTTCGCACTTGCTGCGTAGTTCATGACATTGAAGATGTAATTTTGCTCAACTGTGCCGTCAAACAGGTGTGCCCATGGACCTCTTGCATAGACAGCAACATCCTCTCCTGAATGCGTTTCTGACGGGGTTGGAAGCAAGGATTGTTGTTTGAAATCAGGATCTGTTGCCTCTTCCTGTGACAGCACTGAACGGGTACCGAACCAGTTGTTTTCTTCGGTCAGGATTGAGCCCGGACCGTTCAAATAACTGGCGACAGAATATGGTTTTCCATCCAGCATCAGGTGCATTTTATCGGTGTGTTTGACGCCGTTGTTGTCGATAGCCATGCACAGCCCGTTGATCGGCGTACCACGTCCGCAATAGCCGTTGAACGACAGGGTGTGGGCGTGATCTGCAGTGACGATGATCAGGGTGTCCTGATCGCTTGTCATCTCTTTGGCCACGGCGACAGCTTCCGCAAACGCAACACCGTCAGTCAGGGCGCGATAGAGGTTTCCGGCGTGATTGGCGTGATCGACACGACCGCCTTCAACCGTGAGATAATAACCGTTTTCATTATCTTGAAGTGCTTCAATGGTCCATTTCACCATATCAGCCAAGGAGGGTTGGTCTTTTCTATCATACTCATACTGCATATGACCCGCTGCAAAAACACCAAGAACAAGCTTGTCAGCAGAGGGATCAAGGTTATTGAAGGAGGCCTCATTCCAAGCGTAAGACACGCCAAGCGCCTTGGCTTCTTCGATCAGGTTGCGCCCATCTTTGCGATTGCCAGCGGTGCCCTCGATGGTTTTTCTGCTTTCAGGCAGCATATGACGTTGCCCGCCCCCAAAGGCGACATCAATAGTGCCATTCTTGATCTGCTCAATCAGCTGTGCAGCGATGTCTGGTACATCGCACCCCTCAGGTAGATCGGAGTCGTCTTCGAACCTGCGACTGGCGACGTGGGCATAGGCTGAGGCTGGTGTTGCATCCGTGAGGCTTGCCGTTGAGATGATGCCGACCGCCTTGCCTTCTGCGGCCATCACTTCTGCAATGCTCGCGATACTAGCGCTTTCAACGGCTGAGCAGTCGCCAACATTCAATGTTTCATCCACCCCGAGGACACCAGCTTTGGTCTTCACGCCTGAATGGAATGCTGTTCCGGTGCCTGCGGAGTCTGGTGTTTGCGCATTTACATTGTAGGTTTTGACCAAGGCGCTGTGAGGAAATGTTTCTTGTGGCAACACATTTTCTTCACCCAGCAATCCATTCTGTTGGCCTTGGAATATCCGCGTTGCATAGTTTGTCGAAATTCCGTTGCCATCCGCAATCATCAAAATGATGTTTTTGGCCGGTTTCGTGATTGGCTGCTGAGCAAGTTTGCTCTCAATTTCCGCCTCTGCGGCCTCAAACCATCTGTTGTTTTTTTGAGGAAAATCAGTCTCTGCCCAAGCATAGGATGCGGAACAGGCCAGCAGGAGCGCAACAAGTGGCGTTTTCATTTCAAATCCTCAAAAGGTGATGTTTCGGGCGCAGTGTGTACTTTACAATTCTTAGGGTTCGATATGCTGAACAGGAAGAATTCGAGTTATTTTTCTTCTTGATTGCAATGGCCCAAGCTTCCGCTGCGACAATCCAGCGCAATACGTATTTTTATGTAGATCAGCAGAGTTGTCTGCTTCACACTTGGCCTTTCTGGTTTGAAGACCAAGAGGGGCACACTTTGGGTAAGGTTGACGATATGTTGGTAGAGGCATGCGCTGTGCAGCAACTTCCGGAACATCCACTACGCCAAGCCATTCTTGCGGAAGTTCATGCGCGTCCCTTCGTCCCCATGCACGGTGAATGGCAAATTCTGCAATACGCCTTCATGGTCGACCAAGATAAGAAGCAAGCAGAACAGCAAGCTCTGCTTAGGTTTACATCAGAGGAAATAAACCCGGCATCAAGGGCCTCAGAGCACTATCTCCATCAGACTTTCGAAGATTATTCTTTACGTTGGGAGCAACACAGCGAGTTTTCTACCTATGCCGTGGAACGGCCTCTTCCTTCTAGCTTCCACACACAAGA
The DNA here is from genome assembly GCF_001623285.1 of Pseudovibrio sp. Ad26. Taxonomy (NCBI): domain Bacteria; kingdom Pseudomonadati; phylum Pseudomonadota; class Alphaproteobacteria; order Hyphomicrobiales; family Stappiaceae; genus Pseudovibrio; species Pseudovibrio sp. Ad26. The sequence goes on along the minus strand of NZ_LMCE01000061.1, from coordinate 27,243 downwards.
TATAACTCTCTTTACCAAGGGCCTGATTGATCCTCCTGGGGAGTTGATTGCAGCTGTTCAGCTAACGATAAAAGTCGCAACTGAGCCGGAGGCTGGCGATCTGTCTGAAAAATTTGACCTTGCGAGCTTGAGTGTTTCCCAAATCATTGAAGGACGCGCGACGTTGGTCACCGACTTCAAAGCCGGTGATCTCTTACTACGTCATCAGCCTGATCGGTTACGCTTTGAAAGGCGCGAAGGCCGTTGGCTCCCCACTTGATCCGGCTGTTGGTATGGCCGCGTCTGTTCCGCTGGTGGTTGGTGTGCTCTGGTACGCCCTGAGAAGGCTGAAAACAGCACATTAAAGCGTGATGGCGACGGCTATCGCCGCCATCCTAATCACTTACAAATAAGCAGCAGAGACGAGCCGTTGTGTGTATTCGGTCTGAGGTCGATGCAGAACGTCCAGCGTGTTGCCAGCTTCGACAACGTTTCCGTGCTGCATGACCATGACGTTGTGACAGAGTGTTTTGACTACCTTCAAATCATGACTGATGAAGAGATAACTCAACTTCAGTTTCTCTCGTAGATCTTTCAGCAGCTCGATGATCTGTGCCTGAATGGAGAGGTCCAAAGCAGACGTTGGCTCATCCAGTAAAATGAACTTCGGCTTTAAAACGATGGAGCGTGCGATCGCGATCCTCTGACGCTGCCCACCTGAGAACTCATGAGGAAAGCGATCCATAGTGCTGCGTGGCATCTGCACAGCGTCCAGCGCATCAGCCACCATGGCCTGCCGTTCTTTATGGCTTCCACCAATGCCGTTGACCTTGAGCCCCTCACCCACAATCTCGCCTACAACCATGCGAGGATTAAGCGAGGAGAACGGGTCTTGAAAAACAACCTGCAGGTCAGTCCTTAGAGGCTTCAATTCTTTTCTGGTGAGATTATCGATCCGGTTTCCATCAAAGGTGATTGCTCCTGAATCTGCTTTCAAAAGCTGCAGAATAGACATGCCCAATGTGGATTTTCCGGAGCCGGACTCTCCAACGATACCAAGCGTTTCGCCAGACCTGATGTTGAGGGAGATATCGTTGACCGCCACCAACTCTTTGGTTTTGCGTCTGAACAAGCCACCATGTTTTGAGGTGAACGTGACACGGACCTTATCTGCATCCAACAGCTCGTAAAGGCCCTCCTCCAGTTTATCTGGCACACCGGACGGTTCACTTTCAATCAAGTGCCGGGTGTATGGATGAGATGGTGTCTCGAAGACCTCTTTTGTGCTTCCGGTTTCAACAATCTTTCCTGCGCGCATCACACAGACACGGTCACTCACCTGCCGCACCACATTCAGATCATGTGTGATGAGAATGATCGCCATTCGGTGACGTTCTTGCAGCTCTCGCATGAGCTTGAGGATTTCGGCCTGGACGGTTACGTCCAGCGCTGTGGTTGGCTCATCCGCAATGAGCAGGTCAGGTTCATTTGCCAGTGCCATCGCGATCATGACACGCTGGCGCTGACCACCGGAAAGCTGATGCGGATACTGGCTGAATCTGGCTTCAGGGTCTGGGATCTTCACCTCTGCCAACAGCCGGAGCGTTTCTTTTTTAGCGTCTGCCTTGGAGATCTTGCGGTGTGAGCGAATCATCTCAATGATCTGGTCTCCAATCCGATACACCGGATTGAGGCTTGTCAGAGGCTCCTGGAAAATCATGGAGATGCGGTTGCCGCGGATCTTTTGCAGCTCCAGCTCACTCATGGCCGTCAGGTCACGATCCTCAAAGCGGATCTGCGAGCTGTTGGCCAGCGTTGCGTTTTCGGCGAGCATTCCCATGATTGCGCGGGCGGTGACCGATTTGCCGGAACCGGACTCTCCAACAATGGCCAGGGTTTCGCCTTTTGCCACCGCGTAACTCACCCCTTTCACTGCTTCCACAGTTCCGGTCACCGTTTTGAAGGTGACGGCCACATCGCGGATGGTGAGCAGGTCTTTGTGTTGTGATTGGTCGATACTAGGCATTGCTGTAGGGATCCATTGCATCACGAAGGCCATCGCCAGCAGCGTTGAAGGCGAGTACAGAAACGATGATCATTGCGACTGGCGCCATCATCCACGGTGCGGCGCTGAATGACTGGAAGTCGAGGATCTGGTTGAGCATGCTGCCCCAGGAGACCATCGGCTGCTGAATGCCCACGCCCAGGAACGACAGAAAACTCTCCAATAGAATGATCTCCGGCAGCTGATACGTTGCCCAGACAATGATGTGTGAGGATGTGTTAGGGACGATATGCGCACTGATAATGCGGCTGCTTGAGGCGCCAACAGCTTCTGCTGCGCGGACATATTCCAGATTGCGCATGGAGAAGACCTTCCCGCGCAGCTCGCGGCAGAGATCTGCCCATCTGAGCAAGACGAGGATGCAGGCGAACATGATAAAGATCGTCACCGGCTCCGCACGGCGTGGCAACAAGGCGACCAATGCCAGATAAAGTGGGAGGTCCGGGAAGGCCTTGATGAACTCGACCATTCTCTGAACAATGAGATCATACAGGCCGCCGAAATACCCGGAACTCACCCCAAGGATAATCCCGATCACGCAGGCAGCCCCCATCACCATGAGTGCCATGAGCAATGTTATGCGTGTGCCAAAGATCATGCGTGAGTAGACGTCACGACCCAGATTATCGGTGCCGAGGATATGGAACTTGCTGCCATCTGTTGTGCCAAACAGATGCGTTGTGAACGTGAGACCCAGAAACTGCCAGGGCTCTCCTTCCACGAATAGGGCGACATGCGAGATTTTATCAAGATCAGGTACAAACGTGATCTCAAAGGTCTGCATGTTCATTTCTTCTTTGAAACCCGTGACATACGGTGTCGTTAGGCTGCCATCCGGGGTGAATATATGCAGAGCTTGTGGGGGCGAGTATAATGCCGCCCGATTTGCTGTTTGCGCTCCGTATGGAGCGATGAAGCCAGCAAAGATTGCGGTCAGAAAGATCAGCATACAGGCGACAAAGCCAACCATGCCGTACTTGTTTCGCACAAAGCGGCGAACCACGAGCCCCCAGTAAGAAATGGAGGGGCGGTCTTCTGCCAGTTGCTGCGCGTCTACGCTGCCGTGTTCGATTGCGTCAGTGTCGATCTGGGTCATCACGCATTTCCTTCCATTGCAGCTTGGCGGACACGCGGGTCGATGAGAGCGAGCAGCAGGTCGGCAACCAGATTTCCGACAACCATGATGGTGGCGACCAGCATGAAGATCGCAGCAACCACATACATATCGCGCTCGGCAACTGAGGAGAGGATCAGCGGGCCAATGGTTGGAACGCCTAGTACGATCGCGATCTCAATCTCACCTTTGACCATGTACTCAAAGCGACTGCCGATGTTCATGATGACAGGGTGCAGAGCATTTGGAATGGCATGCACCAGAATGATGCGGCTGCGAGACAGGCCTTTGGCGCGAGCTGTTTCGATGTATTGAGATTTCATCACATCCAGCAGGTTGCCGCGCATCATACGCAAGGTATAGGCCTGCCCGGCCCAGATGGAGATGAGCAAGATTGGCCAGACGTGTTTGAAGAAATCCCAGAGCTTATCGAGCGACCAGTAGTCTTGCAGCAAATACTCAGGTGATTGCAGTGCTCCGATGTAAGGAGAATGCCAGACGAAGGCCAGATAATACAGGATGATCAGCGAGATAACGAATTTCGGAATAACAATGCCGAGGAAGGCAACGATTGTCGAAATGGTGTCACCGAGTTTGTACTGGTTCATGGCTGCGTAAACACCAAGAGCACCGCCAATGAATTGAGCCAGCACCATTGCAGTGAAGGCCAGAGCGAGTGTGCGTGGCAGACGCAGGCCGATGACTTCTGTAACCGGCTTGGAGAAGAAGAACGAGTCTCCGAAATCGCCAGCGGTGACGATGCCAACAATCCATCGCCAATATTGCACGACAACGGGCTGATCTAACCCTAGCTGTGTGCGTAGCATTTCTGCCTGAGGTTCCAAAACTGCACGCGATTGTCCGGTTTGGGCGGCTGTTGTCGACATCCACATATCAACATAATCGCCCGGAACGGCTTGTATGATCGCGAAGGAAACTATGGAGATCCCAATCAACAAGACCAGTGTTGCAGCTGCACGTTGCGCCAAAAAGCGTAACAAGCCCATTTATCTAGCCCTCCCAGCTATTGAGCATTTATTGCTTATTGTGTTGGAAGGCGGGCCAGAATTGACCCGCCTTGCCTGCCTTAGTACTCAGCGATCGTTCCTGGGAGGAGTTCTTTCAACTGCTGATCTTTTGGTGTCCAAAGACGCTCACGCACGACACCATCTTCTGCCCACTCGAACATGTTGACGGGTGTGCCCGGATGCGCGTTCCTGATGCGTTTGTTGACGAGAAGCGCAGCAGGAGCCTGAACGGTGCCAATGGTATAGGCATTTTCAGTCCACAGACGTTGGATGGTTTTGGCTGCTTCAGCTGCTTCAACCGCATCCCATGTGGACAGAATGGTCTGATAGGCCTCGACCATCTCGACCTCAAAATCCATCAGGTTTCGCGTACCATCTGAACCTGGAAGATGCCGGTCAGGACAGCTGTTCGCGATTGGGAGGTGGAAACAGGTTTCGCGTGTTGGAAGCGCCCATTCTTTCCGGCGGATCAACATGTTGAAGTCGCCGTTCTTCGACGCAGTATCAATTGTATCCACGTTGCGGATCAGCACACGAATGCCTGCTTCTGCCAGCATCAGAATGATGGCATCTGCTTGTTTTTTCTCAGTGACCTGCCTGCGATCTGTCATCATGTCGATTTCCAGATCAGCCCCTGTGCCCGGCATATTGCGAATGCCGTTGCCATCAGTGTCTTTGATGCCCAAAGCATCCAGCATGGCGTTGGCTTTTACCAAGTCGTACGGATAGTAGACCGTGCTGTCGTAATCATAATACGGCGATCCGCTGGAGAAGCCGCCAGAATATGGGTACATGAACGGTCCGCGAGCCACTGATTGGCCGATCGCCTGACGGTCAAGCGCATGGCTGAGAGCGACGCGGAAGTCCTTTTGCCGGAAGAACTTGCGAAGTTCAGCATCCACTTCGTCCTGAACACCGTTTGTTTCCGAGAAGTTCAATTCCAGACGCCATGACAGAACGCGCGGGCCAAAGTTGGCTTTCACCGGCGCATCTGCGGAGAGTGTTTGCTTGAGCGCTTCCACGAAGTTGCCCGGGTTCTCCATGTTGGAGAAGTCAGCCGTCCCGGCGACAGCTTGCGTGGTGCGGTCTGACCAAGTGGACAGTTTGAAGTGCATCTCGTTCAGATATGGCAGCTGATTGCCGGCTTCATCTGTTTTCCAATAATATGGATTGCGGCGCAAAATCACCAGTTCATCGGCTTTATGGCGCACTGGCACCCAGCCTCCGAGGACAACTGGTGGAACCGCATCTGCTGGCATTGCATTGCGGTAGTCTTCGTAACTTGCATCCTTATTGTACTTTAGGATGTTTGGCTTTCAGTGTGTGTGCCGGACCGGGGCAGCCTTGGATATATGCCAAGGATTTCAGGATTTCAGGCCCTTGTGCCTTAGCGAAAATGAACTTGAATGTGTAATTATCAATCACTTCAAGCTTTGTGCCATCACCAAGACCACCTTTTGGCAGGCGAGATGCAATGTTCTCATCCTGAACATTGTCTTCCCACCAGAAGCGGATGTCTTCGGTATCAAAGGGATCGCCATCAGACCATTTGATGCCTTCAACCAAATGCATGGTCAGCTCGGTTTTGTCGTCGCTCCATTCCCAGCTTTTGGCAAGGTTTGGTAGCGGGCCAGACTGTTCCTCTGCCTTCACTTGCCAGAGCGGGCCGTTGCGCACCAGACACTCCTGAATGGCCATGTTGATGCCACCCCAGCCTTGATGTTGGCCAGCGAGCCAGTTCCAGCCTTCTGGACGACCACCGATGACATGGCGAAACACACCGCCATAAACGCCGATGCCTTCTGACATGGCTTTGGTTGACATAACCAGCGGCTCTGCCGGCAGTCGCTCGCCAACAGGTGGCAACTTGCCTGCCTTGACCAGTTCGCTCAGGAACGGGGCTTCGCTATAGCCATCCAGTTTCTGATAGGTCCACAAATCACTGCGAGACAGCAGATCATATTCCAATGTGGACATGGACTGCTCAACCGGCATTTTGTCGGCCAGTGCTGAACTTGCCGCTAGAGCGCAGGCACTTACGCCTGCTGCTAAGCAAAGTTTAGACACAAGGTTTGTAGAAGACATCAATTCCTCCCCCATTTCATTACTCCCAACACCATCATGGCCACCCGCGCCGCTCATTTTCCTCCGGCTTTCTATTCATAAATTCCGATTTTCTTTGTAGATGCTTTTAAACTGCGTATTTCTCTATACTATACACATGGGAGAATATTGAGAGCCGAACTCTCGTATTAACATCGATTCATTCGGCTTTTTGAATATTGACGTAAGAGGAGGATGTATAATTGAGCATTAGTGATGACTTATATCGCCAATATTTGGATCAGAGTGTCATACCAACGACAGATAATTTTCTGATAATGCGCCATAAGCCTCACGTATTCTCAAAAAGACCATACCACCATCACGCCTCTATTGAAGTGAACTTCCTGATTAACTGTGAAATGGATTATTCCTTCTCAGGAAGTCATGTGACTGTTCATCCAGGCTACATGATTTGCTTCTGGGGTGCTGCGCCACACGGCGTTGTGGACGTGCGCGGTGATGGCGATATGGTCAATCTCTACATCTCCTTTGCACAAATATTGCAATGGGGCTTGCCTACACGCATCACTGATGCGCTCATTTCAGGAGATGTGATTTGCAACAAAGTGCCCTGCCCGATTGATGCGGTGCGCTTTGGCCATTGGGCGAGCGAGTTCAAAAGAGATGACATCAACTGGCGCAAACTGGTGCTGAGTGAGATTTCATCCCGCTTCACGCGTTTGGCACTGGATGGCTGGAACACGCTACATCACGACTACCGTCAATCCAGTACTGTGGTTGGTCGCGGAAAATCCATGTTGCATGTGGAAGAGATGTTGCGATTCATTTCCGAAAACCACACCTCGGACATTTCCGTCACTGATGTTGCTGAATGTGTTGGCTTATCGCCAAGCCACGCGATGACTTTGTTCAAGCGTATTGTGGGTCTGCCGATCAAGGAGCATTTGACGCGTGTCCGGCTTTCTCATGCACGCATGTTGCTTGCAGAATCTGAGATGAAGATCTTGTCTATCGCAATGGATGCCGGGTTCCGGTCGCTTTCCAGCTTTTATGAGGCGTTTCAGAACCACTTCAGCACCTCTCCTGCAGCGTTTCGCAAGCAGGCCCGCAACATCGGGAAGATATAGCGGGCAGCTGCCTACCCGCTATTTTAGCTTTAGCCTGTTACGACTACGCCGCCATCAATAACGAGCGCCTGACTTGTCATCATACGGCTGGCTTTGGATGCCAAAAACAATGTTGCATCAATGATATCGTCTGGATCCAGATGCTCTTTCAGGCACTGACGCCCTAAGTGAGCCTTTAGGTCTTCCGGTGTTGCCCAGAGGTCTTTCTGGCGCTGAGTGAGGACCCAACCCGGCATCAGGGCGTTGACGCGAATGTTGTCTGGTCCCAGCTCACGTGCCAGTGCTCTGGTTAAGCCAGTGATGGCTGCTTTGGACGTTTCATAAGCCGGATAGCCTGCATTGCCCATCATGTAGGAAATGGAGGAGAAGTTGATGATAGATCCTCCGCCAGCTGCTTTCATGCCTGCTGCGGCGGCCTGCGCGGTGAAGAAATGCGGGCGCAAGTTAACGTCCATGGACGCATCCCATTGATCTACCGTGAACTCCTCAAGGGTGTGACGGGTATCATTGGCTGCGTTGTTTACCAGAACTGTGACAGGTCCGTGCACCTTTTCAGCTTGTTTGATTGCGCCTTGCAAAGCTTCAACATCGGTGACATCGCATTTGATGAACAGAGGTGCTACACCATGCTTTTTCTTCATCTGCTCAGCAAATTCCGAAGCATCAGAGCGCTGCACAAAAGCGACTTTAGCACCTTGTTGCATAAAGCCATCAGTGAGACTTGCGCCGATCCCTGCCCCGCCGCCAGTGATGAACACACTTGCGTCTTTCAAATCATGAAAGGTGACGTTCCCAGACATTTATTCCCCCAAGGAGTGCTTAGCACCCATCTTTGATATATCAGAACATACATAAGCGGCAGCCTCGTTTCAGGCAACCGCTTATGTCATCGCATTTTTCTAATTGGCAGCGCTCTTGTTACGCAGTTTCAAGCACTTGCTTCTGCGTCCAGGCTGGCAACCAGTCTTTATGCGCTTCCAAAAGCTCATCTACCATGGCCCAGATTTGCTCCAGATCCAGCTCTGCTGCAGTGTGAGGATCAAGCATTGCAGCGTGGTAGATATGCTCACGGTTTTCGGTCATAAGCGCTTCAACAGTCAGTTCCTGAGGACCGATGTTTGTGCGCATAAGTGCCGCCAATTGCGCTGGCAGTTTACCGATGTGCGTTGGTTGGATGCCGTTGCGATCAACCAGACAAGGCACTTCAACTGCACAATCACTTGGCAGTGAGGTGATGTAGCCTTTGTTTTGAACGTTGCCATAAATAACAGCAGGCTCACCTGTCCAGACAGAGTTCATGATGGTGGACGCATATTCCTGGCTGCGCTCCACTTCGATGCTCTCTGCATTTTTGTAGTCTTCCACCTGAGACTTCCAGCGTTCAATCTGCTCCACGCAGCGCACTGGATACTCATCAAGCGGAATGGAGAACCTTTCCAACAAGTCCGGGCGATCACGTTTGATAAACCACGGAACATACTCAGCAAAATGCTCTGAGCTCTCAGTTACAAAATGGCCGAGACGAGTCAACATCTCGTAGCGCACCACGTTTTGACAGCGAGGGTTCCATGTGGACGGCTTTGGATAGCGGCCTTCGCGGTAGCCTTCTATCAGTCTTGGATAGAGATCTTCGAATGTGCCGTCTTCCTTGACCTCTTCCAGGTACTGGTAGAATGCTATGTGATTGATGCCCGCACATTTAAAGCGAATATTTGCAGGATCGATATCAAGGTCGTGAGCGAGCTCTTTGACAGTGCCCTGAACAGAATGGCAGAGGCCTACCTGTTTGATTTGTGGATACTTTTGCGCAATGGCCCAAGTATTGATCGCCATTGGGTTCACGTACTGAAGCATGACCGCATCCGGGCATACTTTGAGTATATCTTCGCAGATGCTCCAGAGGTGTGGAACAGTGCGCAGACCGCGCATGATGCCGCCGATACCGAGAGTGTCGGCGATGGTCTGGCGGAGGCCATATTTCTTCGGAATTTCGAAGTCGGTGACGGTGCAAGGCTCAAAGCCGCCGATCTGGAACGCGACAACTACAAAGTCAGTGGTATCAAGCGCTTCCATCTGATTGGTGTGCGTTGAAACCGTTGCGCTCACTCCCAGCGTCGAAATCAGTTTACGCGCCACAATCTCAGATTCACCAAGACGTTCTTCGTTGATATCCATCAGAGCGACATGGGCGCCGGAGAGTGCTGGACGCTGCAGAATATCGCCGATGATGTTCTTCATGAACGTGGTGGAACCGGCGCCAATGAAGGTGATTTTGGGGTTTCGGGCCATGCTTTTCTCCCATTTTCTGAAGAGCTCGCCAGCGCTTCAGATTGCATAGTTCTTGAGGGGATAACCGGAAAGCCTTGAGACGGGCGTCTCTGAGCTATCCTTTGATGAAAAACTATGGATCAGCGCCTCAATTTTCTTCCCGTTTTCTATTCTAAATTTCCGGAAACCACGGCAATTCAGGCCCTGATTTGCATCATTGGCCTCCAGATCACAGGCAACGACTACATCATAGCGTTTGGTGCCGGAGCGAGCTGGGAAGAGATAAATCCGTTGTCCTCCAGCACTTTAGCCGTTCTGAAGAGGTGCTCTTCACCATAACGCGGGCCGATGAACTGGATGCCAACAGGAATACCGTCGTGAGTATCAATAATGGGAATGCTCATAGCCGGGAGGTCAAGAAAGTTTATAGCACCGAGATAGGTGTTTGTTTTTGCTATCTCTTTAAGGCACTCCACCGATTTGATATCTGCGCCTGCCGCGAATGCGTTTTTTGTACAAACTGGTGAAAGGATCACGGGATATTTGCGTTGAAATTGGTCAATCAGGCGATGATAGTGCGATCTGGAAGCCAAAGCCTGCGCGTAGCCATGGTAATCCATCGGCGGTACCAACTTCGTGTAGTACTCAAAAATAGTCTGCAGTTGCTCAGATCCAAAACGCTCGATTACGCTCTCCTTCTGGAGTGCGACTTCGGTGATGAGGAGAGATGTGTAGCGTGTATAGACTTCTTCGATAAAATCAATGCTGGTGTTATCCACCATGTATCCCTGCTGCGCCAGCACCTCGCCTGCTTGCCTCAGAGCTTCATTGATTTTCGGGTCAGCATCCGGTGGTGTGATGAGTGCGACCCTGTTTGGGAAGATCTTATCCTCATTCATATCTGGTAGTGACCATGTATCCAGATCGGAATAGCCTTTCATCACATCGTAAGCGAGTTTGAGCTCATTAAGCGAGCGTGCGAGTGGTCCTTGTGCTGAGGACAGCTGGATGGTGATTGAGCGTTCTGCAGCTCCGGTGGCATTATAAAACGGTATGCGCCCATGAGAGGGGCGCAAGCCGAGCACACCGCAGCAAAAGGCTGGCAGGCGTATGGAACCACTGAGGTCGGACCCATGGGCGATGTATCCGACTCCAGCTGCCAGTGAGCTCCCTGCTCCGCCGCTTGAACCGCCCGGTGTTCGGGACGCATTCCACGGGTTGAGGGTCTGGCCGAACAAGGTGTTGTCCGTATGAAAGCGCCATGACATTTCCGGAGTGTTTGTGCGCCCAATCGGAATGGCCCCTGCCCGTTTCAATCTCTGGACAAGGGGAGCATCCTGCTTAGCAATCAAGCCAGCAAATGCTTTCACACCGTTGTTTGTGGATGCGCCGACCTGATCGATGTTTTCTTTGATGGTGATGGGGATGCCGTGGAGTGGACCTAACGGCTCACCGCGCTGCACCGCCTGGTCTGCCTGGTCTGCTGCCTGACGGGCCTGATCATCAAAGCGTGTGGTGATGGCATTCAGATGCGCGGTTTCATCAATGCGTGCCAGATGCTGCTCTATCACCTCACTGCATGTGATCCGCTTGTCACGGATTGCTTGAGAAACTTCGATTGCCGTCATTTTGAAGATGTTTTCAATCATTTACGGGTTCCTCAGCTTACAAGAAAGAGTGAGAGATCAGGCAGGAAGGTGACGAGCAGCAGCACGCAGAGCATGATCAGGACAAATGGAATGACTGACCTTGTGACAGTCCAGAAGCTTTCCCTGAACGCCTGAGAAGCAACCACGAGATTGATGCCGACAGGTGGTGTCAGCAGGCCAATCTCCAGATTGATGATCATGATCACACCAAGATGCACTGGATTGATGCCGTAGATTGTTGCGACGGGAAGCAGAATGGGTGCCATAATCAGCAGTGCAGAGATGATCTCCATAAAGAACCCAACCATCAGCAGAAGGATGTTGAGGCCGATCAGGAACATCCATTTTTCTTCCACGTGGGAGGATAACCATTCAGCCAGCTGGCTTGGAACTTGTTCTGTGGTCAGCACCATGTTCAAGGTCGCGGCGATCGCAAGAATTGGGAGCAAGCCGCCAAGCATCTGGGTTGTGTGAATGACAGCCTCCCAGAGCTGGGCCAGTGTGAGCTCTTTATAGATGAACAGCTCAACAACAAGCGCATACGCCAAGGCGATGGCCGCACTCTCCGTTGCAGTAAAGTACCCGGAATAGATACCACCTAGCAGAATGACCGGCATGAGCAAGGACCAGATGCCATTGGCGATTGCGCCGCCAACGGCACCGACGTCAAAACCTGTGCGCGGCATCGTTTTATTGGCCCATGCAGAATAGATCGCCAAAGCGATGGTCAACAAAAGGCCCGGAATGACGCCTGCCAGAAACATATCGGTGATAGAGGTTTCGGTGACCAGACCGTAGATGATCATCGGAATGCTGGGCGGGATGACAACACCGAGCGTTCCTGCACTCGATAACGCTCCCAGAGAATAACTGGTGGAATATCCCTGCTCTCGCAGTGCCGGGTACAGCACAGATCCAACCGCGAGCAGCGTAACCATGGAGGAGCCCGAAATTGCAGCAAAGAAGGCGCAAGAGAGGATTGTTGCTACGCCGAGACCACCTGACAAAGACCCGGTCAATGCTTTGAGGACAGCAACGAGACGCTCAGCAATCGCACCGCGGCTCATGATGGAGCCACACAGCAAAAAGACGGGAATGGACAGGAGTGCTTCACGATCCAACGCGGCCCAGAAATCCTCAGCCATGAATATCAGTTCGCCATCGCTATAAAGCAGCTGGACCGCCCCACCAAGCACCATCAGGATCACGATGAGGTTCTGCCGCAATATCAGCATCACCAAAACGGCGAGTATGAGAAGGAGCGCATAGGTCATTCCGCGTCTGCCTCCTCTGGCCTCAACGAGGGCAACAGCATGAAGCCGAAATATCTGAGGGCGTTGGAGCAGAAGGCGTAGGGCATGATGGTCTGAAACCACCAGAGCGGCCAGTCCACCACGGGCACGAGGAATCCGATCTCGTAGGACGAGCGTACCAACTCAAACGAGACATAGGCCGCGAGCAGGAAAAATGCGCCGCTCAGGCCATCTCCCAGTCGCAGCAGAAGGTTTTTCCAGGCTTCTGGCAACAAATGGTCTGTGACCTTGGGGCGGATGTGGGTGCCGGAGGATGTTGCAAGGCCAAGGCCGAGCATGCCAGCAAAAATGGCGGCAAACAGAGTAATTTTGCTGCTGTGCATCAAGGAGAGATCGAAAAACTCTCGCGCAACGACATCTGCCAACATGGCCAACACCACGATGATGTAGGCCAGAGCAGCAAATGTCGCTTCAAATCGGTACAGCAGCTGGAAAAATCGCTTCATGCAAATTGAAAAGAGTCCTCAAAATACGGTGGGCTCTTCCTTTCACGTGTCATGGAATCAAAGCATACAGGCTTTCTTTGCCTCTAGAATCTTAGGCCAGACTTCTTGCGCCTGCCCGCCGATTGAGCTCACCAACTGCTCACGCAATGGCAGGACAGCTGTTTTCCATTCTTCGCGTTGCTCCGCTGAAAGCTTATGGACGTGCCCGCCCTTTTCCTGAAAGCCGGCAAGCATGTCTTTAGCCATGGAGCGCACTTCATCTCGCAGGCCCTGGACAGACACCAGAGCATTGGTGATGCTGTCCTGTTCGTTTTTACTCAGCTTCTTCCATGTGCGCATGCTCATGACCAATGCTCCAGACTGGTGAAGATGCGCGGAGAGCGTGAGGTGAGGTGCGAGTTTGCCCATGCCCATGGCCACATAGGTCATGGCTGGCAGTGTTCCACCCTCAACCATTCCGGTTTGCAGTGCTGACGGTGTCTCAGCAAGGGGCAGAACAACACCGTTTGCACCCATCCCCTGCCAGAAGTTGACTGAGTATTTTGCAGGTGCTGCGCGCACTTTCACGCCCTTCACATCACCTGGCGCAAGAAATGGTTTTTTGCCGAAGGTATGGATCCAGCCCAGCTCGTTCCACTGCAGGAACTTGAAGCCCTTTTTCTCAAAAAGAGGTTCAAAAACAGGTGTGAGATGTTTGTCCATTGCGCAATCAATTTGCGCGTAACTGTCCCATAAAAAAGGCACTCCCATCAGTGCCATTTCCGGCACGACAGTGGAGAACGCAGTCATGGAACTGCCAAGAATATCAATGCGTCCGCGAATGGTTTTCTGCACCATCACCGGTTCTGTACCGAGTTGGCCTGCATGAAATAATTTCGCGCTTATTGCTCCATTGGAATTGAGAGAAATCTTATGCGCAATGGCTTCTACATGGTTTACCCATGGGGTACCCAAAGGCGCACTGGTTGCAAGTTTCAGCTCTCTGGCAGCCTGTGCACCACTCATAGATAATGTGAAAGATAGTGCCGCCCCAAGCAATAATTCGCGTAATTCCATAGCCCCCCCAATATGTTCCCAAATCACACATGCATTCTGCTATTATCAGTGGCCCCAAGCCAAGAGATGTTATAGTTTGGCAACACAATTATCATTATCAAAAACAGAACTTATCGTCTAGTTTGAGTGTAAAATGAAATCTTATAAGCCAAAACAAAAACGAGGCTATGAGGCGGAGCAGAATTTCCTGCAAGCTGCAAAAACGATTTTTGCCAAAGAGGGTGTGGCGCGGGCGCGGGTTTCAGACATAGTTCAACTTGCGGGTTCGTCTACGGGTAATTTCTACTTTCGCTTCAAGAACAAGGAAATGTTGTTCGAGCGCCTTTTTGAGATTTACGAGGAGCATGCTCAACGCCTTATTCAGGATCTGCAGGATCCCCTCGGCTCGCTTGAGAGCACCATCTATTTTGTGACAGCTCTGAACCACAAGCTGTTGCAGGAGAATGTTGGCCTGTATCGCGCCGCTCATGAGATCTCAGCGAAAGAGCCTGAGACCTGGAAGCGCTTCCAGCAGCTAACTGTGATGACAGCAGAGCGTATTCTTGAACTGAGCACCCCTTATAAGGACCAGATTCCGTTTGAGGACTGGGAGATGCAGGTGCGTCAGACGGTTCAGCTGATTACCGGGTTCACTGCCAATCAAGCTATTCGCAATGCCGGCCCTGCCCGTTTTGGGTCGCAGGCGATGGTTGATATGCTTTTCATGGCAGCTATGGGCTCACTTGGCCTTGCTCCCCCTAAGGATTTTGAAGAGGAAAAGGGAAAAATCCATAAGATATTGAATGATGAACGATATTCCTAAAGCGTAAGCTGAAAGAATACTCTAATATACGCGTATAAGTTTTAATTTTGGGAGGAATTATGACTGATACACTTAGTGCTCCAGCGTGGACACCTACTGTATTTACCAAGCCAATTGACGTGAACGGTTACAGGTCTGTAATCGAGATCTTTGACGAGGCCAATGGCCGGTTTGCAGATAACGTCGCTTTCACCAATTTTGGCCAGTCACTTACATTTAAAGATGTTGATGAAAAGTCTCGCGCAGTTGCTGCCTATTTGCAGAATGAGCTGGGCCTGAAGAAAGGCGACCGCGTCGCCATTATGCTGCCAAATATTCTGGCGTTCCCAGTCATCATGTTTGGCATCTTGCGGGCCGGACTGGTTCAAGTGAATGTCAATCCTCTGTACACTCCGCGTGAGCTGAAGCATCAGCTGAATGATGCAGACACCGAAACAATCTTCGTTTTCTCAGGCTCTAGCCCTACCTTGGCAGAGGTGGTTGCTGATACGCCGGTGAAAAACGTAGTGATTGCTAATGTGGGCGATGCATCTGGCGTCAACATGCCCTCACCGCCTGCACACGAGATGTTTGCGGATTGTTTGACGGTCAATGACGTGCTTGCAAAAGGGGAGCAGCTGGAGTTCACGCCGCCGCAGATCAACCCGAGCGATTTGATTTACCTGCAATATACAGGCGGCACCACGGGCCTCTCCAAAGGCGCATCGCTGAGCCATGGCAATCTGGTTGCCAATATCGCTCAGTTTGATGCAGCTACCGACGGGTTCATGCGTGCTGGGCAGGAAATCGTCATCACGGCTCTGCCGCTCTATCACATCTTTGCGTTGATGGTGAACTGTGTGTCATTTTATTGGCTGGGTTCCAGAAACGTGCTGATCACGAATCCACGCGATATGCCGGGATTTGTGGAAGAGCTGAAGAAGTGGAAGTTCAGCGTGATTACCGGGGTCAACACGCTGTTTAACGGCCTGCTGCATACACCGGGTTTTGATGAGCTGGACTTCAGCAACTACAAATTTGCCATGGGTGGCGGCTCAGCTATTCAGCGTGCGATTTCGGATAAGTGGAAACAGGTGACCGGCCACCACATTATTGAAGGCTATGGCCTGAGTGAGACCTCACCAATCCTTTCTGTGAACCCGTTTGACAGTAAGGAATTTACTGAAACCGTTGGACAATCCATGCCAATGACGGAGATTAAACTGCTGGATGCAGAGGACAATGAGGTTCCTCTTGGCCAACCCGGAGAGCTGTGTGCACGTGGACCGCAGATTATGCAGGGGTACTGGCGCAAACCGGAGGCAACTGCTGCAGTGATGACGCCGGACGGGTTCTTCCGCACTGGTGACATTGCGATCATGGACAAGCGCAACAACTTCAAGATTGTAGACCGCAAGAAAGACATGGTGCTTGTGTCCGGCTTCAACGTTTACCCCGCAGAGGTCGAGGCTGTGATTGCTGAGATCAAGGGTGTGGTTGAGGTTGCTGTTGCAGGTACCTCTGACGAGCGGACTGGCGAGGCAGTGAAAGCGTTTGTTGTGCGCAACAACGAGGACGTTACGCCAGAAGCTGTGCAGGATTACTGCCATAACGCGATGGCGGCTTATAAGGTGCCGAAATACGTGGAGTTTCTGGAAGAGCTTCCAAAGTCTACCGTGGGTAAGATCTTGCGCCGGGAATTGCGAGAGAAATAAGTTTCTCACCAGAAGACATAAAAAGAGCCGCAGTTTGATCGCTGCGGCTTTTTTCGTTTCATCCGATGCAGATGCGCGTTAGGCGCCTTCCACGATGATGATGTTGGCAATGCCAGCGTTTTCTCGGTGTTTCTTGGCCGCCTGATACTCTTCGCTGTTGTAGCACGCCATCGCGGTTTCCATGTCGGCAAACTCGATCACCACGTTGCGGGGATGGTTTGTGCCTTCCAGATCCTCAAACTTGCCGCCGCGGGCCAGAACGTTGGCATTGTACTTTTTGAAGGCGGCAGAAGCTCCGTCTGCGTAGAGCTTGTAGGGCTCAGGATCTGTGACTGTGACGTGAGCGACCCAATAGGCTTTTGGCATTTTCTCTTCCTTTGAAACAGGAAGAAGCGGCGCATGATACGCCGCCCCTTCTTCTCGTTATTTAGTGTGTGTCTGCCTGTTACTTGTTCAGGATTTTCGCCAGAATTAGGTAGGCGATACCTGCCACGAACAGACCAACGAACCATGCATAGGTGTAGATGGTTGCGAACAGTGGTGAGGCTGGACCGGATAGACCTACGCCTGCCAGGAAGCCTGGAAGGTTTGGCAGGATACCGATGATCAGCGCGAGCACGCCCGCCCAGTTCCAGCCGTTTGAGCCGGAATAGATGCCGTTGTGCTTGAACAGATCTTCCACGTTGAGCTTGGTTTTGCGCAGCAGGTAGTAGTCCGCCAGCATAATTCCCGCGATTGGGCCCAGCAGTGCTGAGTATGCAATCAACCAGCCGATGATGTGGTTCACGAGGATCCACGGGAACATCACCAAACCGATAGCTGCTGTGATGTAGCCACCGGTGCGCAGGTTGATGGATTTTGGTGCCAGGTTGGAGAACCCGTGTGCCGGAGCCACAACATTTGCTGCCAGGTTGGTGGTGAGCGTTGCAACGATGAGCGCGAACAGGGCGATGATAATGCTCATGCCACCCATTTTTTCAGCCAGGACAATTGGATCCCAGATTGGCTCACCGAAGATCACCACAGTTGCGGAGGTTACCGCAGAAGCGATGAACGCAAACAGCGCCATTGGGATTGGAAGGCCAACAGCCTGCCCCATGAACTGGTCTTTCTGGCTCTTTGCATAGCGCGTAAAGTCAGGAATGTTCAGTGCAAGGGTTGCCCAGAAGCCGACCATGCCTGTGAGGCTTGGCCAGAAGACGGACCAGAACTGGCCTTCTTTAGGTTGACCTTCAGCAAACTGGCTTGGAGTGGAAAGCATTGCGCCGAACCCACCTGCATTGACATAAGCCCATGCCAGCAGAGCCAGACCCATTGCAAGCAGGAATGGTGCTGCATAGGTTTCCAGCCAACGGATGGATTCTGTACCGTTTTTGATGAAGTACAGGTGCAGTGCCCAAAACGCCATAAAACAGGCAAACTGGCCTGCATTGATACCCAGAATTGGGAGCGGATCACCTGCCAGTGCTCCACTCATGAGCGTGTTCAGGATCACGTAGATCGCAGAACCGCCGACCCAGGTCTGAATACCAAACCAACCACATGCTACGATACCACGCGCAACAGCTGGAAATTTAGCACCCGCTGGACCGAAGGACGAGCGCAGCAGAACCGGGAACGGAATGCCGTACTTGGTGCCTGCATGGCCGATCAGAACCATTGGAATAAGAACGATCGCGTTGGCGAGCAGGATCGTCATGACTGCCTGATCCCAGCTCATGCCTGCGCCAATCAGATAGGACGCGAGCAGATAAGTTGGGATACAGACCACCATCCCGACCCAGAGCGCGGAGATGGAAACCCAGTTCCATGTACGAGCTACAGCAGCGGTTGGCAGCTGATCTTCGTTGTAAAGATCACCGTCGATTCCGACGAGTTCCTGATGGATAATACCAAACTCGTCCGGGACGACATTCCCGGTTGAGCCTAGAGTTGAGTCCGACATCGAGTAATTCCCCTCAGATTAAAGGCAGCAGATCCCCTCTATAAAAACTACTGCGTTTAATGACCAGCCCGCGTACCCCACGCGGACCTGATGGCATATCGCAGTGCTTTTTAGCTCTGCGACATGCTCTAAATTGTTGTTTTCAGGCGCCTCTTGTTCCGAAAGCCAGTGTCCTCTTTTCGGAGATGCACCTTTTGCTCTGTGTGCAGACTTATACGCCTGCTGGCATCAATTCTGGCCGGCGCTCAACTTTGCGAGGCGCTGTGATTTCCTTCCACTTGGACAGAGCGGCGCCGACCGGAGCATTTGGCTCGCGACCAACGAATTCACCGTGACCTGGCTCGGTTTTAACCGTACTTTCCTCAATCGCGACTTTGCCACGGGTGAGTGTGAAGCGTGGCAGACCGACCACTTCCCTGCCTTCAAACACGTTGTATTCGACGCAGGACTGCTGATTTGCAGCAGTGATTGTTTTTGAGCGGTTAGGATCCCAGACAACAATGTCGGCATCCGCTCCTTCAAGAATTGCACCTTTTTTAGGATACATATTCAGGATCTTGGCGATATTGGTGGAAGTGACAGCTACGAACTCGTTCATGGTCAGGCGGCCTGTGCGCACACCGGTTGACCAGAGCATTGGCATGCGGTCTTCCAAACCGCCTGTACCGTTCGGGATCTTGGTAAAGTCGCCAACACCAAAGCGTTTCTGCTCCAATGTAAAGGCGCAGTGGTCAGTTGCGACCACCTGCAATGAGCCGGACTGCAAGCCTGCCCAAAGGCTATCCTGATGCTGTTTGTTGCGGAACGGAGGCGACATGACGCGCTGTGCGGCGTGGTCCCAATTCGGGTTGGCATACTCGCTGTCATCCAGTGTCAGGTGCTGGATGAGCGGTTCCCCATACACACGCATGCCTTTTTGACGGGCGCGGCGGATGGCTTCATGGGCCTGCTCACAGCTTGTGTGCACGATGTAGAGCGGTACACAAGCCATATCCGCGATCATGATTGCACGGTTGGCTGCCTCACCTTCCACTTCCGGCGGGCGAGAATAAGAATGCGCTTCCGGACCGTTGTTGCCTTCTGCCAGCAGTTTTTGCTGCATGGTGGCGACTACATCACCGTTCTCGGCATGGACGAGCGGCATTGCACCAAGCGCGGCACAACGTTGGAAAGATGCGAACATTTCGTCATCATCCACCATCAACGCACCTTTATAGGCCATGAAATGTTTGAAGGTGTTGATGCCGCGATCAACTACCTCCTGCATTTCGTTAAAGACCTGCTCGCCCCACCACGTGACAGCCATGTGGTAGGAGTAATCCGAGCATGCTGCGCCGGACTTCTGCTGCCAGATGGCAAGCGCTTCCATCATGGACTGGCCGGGAGATGGCAGACAAAAGTCCACCACCATGGTTGTGCCGCCAGCAAGGCCTGCCCTTGTGCCAATCTCGAAGTTGTCTGCAGAATGCGTTCCCATGAACGGCATTTCCAGATGCACGTGCGGGTCAATCCCGCCCGGCATAACATAACAACCAGTAGCATCCAACGTTTCATCACCGGAGAGGTTCTCACCGATCTCGATGATCTTGCCACCGTCAACCAGCACATCAGACTTGTAGGTTCTATCGGCAGTTACAATCGTGCCGCCTTTGATAACTTTAGACATATTGCAGTCCTCAACTCTTTCAAATCTTTGGGTTATTCGGCTGGCTCGGTGGTATCTTGCTCAATTTCCGCGTACTCAAGCACTGCATGGAACAGCACGTCAGCACCTGCAGTTGCCCACTCTCTTGAAATCTCTTCGTCTTCGTTGTGGCTCAAACCATCCACGCATGGGCACATGATCATGGCTGTTGGCGCTACACGGTTTATCCAGCAAGCATCGTGGCCTGCGCCGGAAATGATGTTGCGGTGAGAATAGCTCAGGCGCTCTGCTGCATTGCGCACGGCAGAGACGCAGCCTTCATCGAAGGTGACCGGATCAAAGTGACCGACGGCTTCGATCTCGATGCCCAGACCAAGTTCTTCTGCGATTTTCGGTGCTTCAGCTTCCAGTTTGGCTTTCATGCCATCCAGAACGTCCTGATGCGGGGAGCGGAAATCAATGGTGAAGACGGTTTTACCCGGAATCACATTGCGGCTGTTTGGATAGACGTCGCAATGTCCAATGGCGCCAACGGCTTCTGGCTGGTTCTCCATGGCAATCTGGTGCACCAACTCTGTGATGCGCGCCATGCCAAGACCTGCATTTTTGCGCATTGGCATTGGGGTTGAACCGGTGTGGCTGTCTTTTCCTGTGAGGGTGACCTGCAGCCACCAGAGCCCCTGACCGTGGGTGACAACACCGATGTCTTTTTCCTCGATTTCGAGGATTGGTCCCTGCTCAATGTGGAGTTCAAACATGGCATGGAGTTTGCGCGCGCCGACTGGCTCCTCGCCCACATAGCCGATGCGCTTCAGCTCATCGCCAAACTTTTTGCCTTCTGCATCTTCGCGATCATAGGCCCAGTCCTGCGTGTGCATACCAGCAAACACACCAGAGGCCAGCATAGCCGGTGCGAAACGGGCGCCCTCTTCGTTGGTCCAGTTGACCACCTCAATTGGGCGTTTGGTTTTTATGCCACGCTCACGAATGGAGCGGATCACTTCCAGACCTGCAAGTACACCAAGCACACCATCATACTTGCCACCAGTTGGCTGCGTATCCAAATGAGAGCCGATCATGATCGGATCAAGGCTCGGATCTTCCCCTTCCAGCCGGGCAAACATATTGCCCATGGTATCGATGTGCATTGACATGCCTTCAGCCTCACACCAGATGGTGAAAAGCTTGCGGCCCTCGGCATCTTCGTCTGTGAGCGTCTGCCTGTTGTTGCCGCCACGAACACCGGGTCCGATTTGGGCCATATCCATAAGGCTACGCCACAGTCTGTCACCATTAATACGATGATTTGAGCCAAGTTTACTCATAAGTCTCTCCGATAACGCTTTTACAACGTCGTTTTTTCAACTCACCCGCGCTTTATTCTTTGTAATCACAACGGGCTCGCCATAGTTATCTGGTCTCCCGAAGGAGTATAAAACTGATAAAACCGATGAGGACTTTCGCAGGATTCAAGCTGTATCTCTTTTTTTGACAGGACGGACGGATTGCAACCGCACATAAACAAGCTGCAGGCAAAATATGTCAAAAATTCAATCTACTAGATTTCCCGCAGGGTTATTTTTCCCATTTGGAACAGAGTAGGTATCGTATGCAGAGGTGGCCCCCTCATACAATAGCTTAGTTCAGCTTAAATCTTGGATATTCCCCTCCCAAAACTTTGGGTAAATTGGACCAAACAGTCAATTATCTGTCAACCCACCTTCAAAATTTGTTTCAGGCTTCTGATACTAGTAAGAAATATCTCTAACATTACAAGGGGTAAGCCGATAAATTAGCCGACCTCTCTCTCAGCATACCGCTATCTCACACAAGAAAGCTCCACAACTTAGTTTATTTTTCGCACCTAATTATAAAAGTGTAACAAATAGAACAGACAAAGCCTCAGCGGATAAATATGCGAGTAAAGTTCACTATCTATTCTGCCAAGATAAGCTTTAACAAGAAAAAACTAACTTAGAGACCTCTAATGCTGCACTGCAAACTTACCCAAAAAGCTCTGCATCACTCCAAATTTATATTTTGGAGGACAGGTTATATTTGCATTGCAAAACAGATATTCTGCCTTAGAGATAATTCTTGCTTGACTAACTGGTAGTTGCCGATATTTTTTGACCGAGAGGTAAAAAATTATGTTGACTGCTGACCAAGCGCGATACCTGGGGGAAGTGCAAGGCTCAGATCTTCGGGATCTGATGCAACAGGCTGCTACAGTAAAGCTTCAGTATTGGGGCAACACTGTCACCTACTCCCGTAAAGTTTTTGCACCACTGACAAACATGTGCAGGGATACATGTACGTATTGCACATTTGTCAAACACCCCAGCTCGCCCGAAGCCAACATCATGACACCGGAGCAAGTGATGCGTACGGCGCGTCAGGGTGAAGAGACCGGATGTAAGGAACTGCTGTTCAGTCTGGGTGAGAAGCCCGAACTGCGCTACGAGCAGGCGAAAGCGGCTCTGGCAACGCTTGGCTACAGTTCCATGGTAAGCTATCTGGCGGATGCCTGTGAGATGGTGCTGGGGGAAACAACTCTCCTGCCCCACGTGAATGCGGGTACGCTGAGCGATGAAGAGATTGATCAGCTTCGCCCCTTTGCCGCCTCTATGGGCATGATGCTGGAGACAACCAGTCGTCGATTGATGAAAGAAGGCCAACCGCATTACGGCTGTCCGGATAAGGCTCCTGTCCAGCGCCTGCGGACTTTGGAACGTGCTGGACAAAAGAAGATCCCGTTTACCACCGGACTGCTGATCGGCATTGGCGAGACGTGGGAAGAGCGCATTGAAGCACTCGAGGCTATCAATGAAAGCCATGCTCGGCACGGCCATATCCAGGAAGTGATTATCCAGAATTTCCAGCGCAAGCCAGGGATCGGAATGGAAAACCATCCGGAACCTTCGCTGGATGACATGCTGCGCACGCTGGCCGTGGCCCGGTTGATCCTTTCACCAAAAATCAGTCTTCAGGCACCGCCAAATCTGAGTGAGCGACATATGGAATACCTGAGTGCGGGTATCAACGACTGGGGCGGCATTTCGCCGGTTACCATTGATTTCATCAACCCACAGCACCGCTGGCCAGTGATTGATGAGCTTGCACAATCTACTCAGCTGGCAGGGCAGAAGCTGGAAGAGCGCCTGACCGTTTATCCGAGTTATCTGCGCGATAAAACCGAGTTTGTTGACCCTGCTGTGCTTTCAAAATCACAAGGGCTTTGGGAACAGATGGGTTCCTCTGCCTCGCTTCAGTCAGGAGGCACCCTATGACCCTTCACAATTTCCCGCAGCGCGCCGGTGATACGCCAGAGTTTCGCAGTGTTAGCGCTCCCGTTCGTGATATTTTGAGCAAGGCGCTGGCTGGTAATGAGGTTTCTCAAGCTGAAGGCGAATGCCTGTTCCGTGCCTCAGCAGAAGAATTTCCAGCTATTGCCTATGTGGCGGATACGCTTCGTCAGCGGTGCAATGGTGATCGGGTGGGCTTTGTAGTTAACCGGAACATCAACTTCACCAATGTCTGCTACATGGGCTGCAAGTTTTGTGGATTTGCCAAGCGAACCGAAGACCCTGGCGCCGAATGGCTGGTGCCTGAGCAAGTTGTGGCACGGGCGCAGGAAGCTTGGGACCGCGGAGCGACTGAGGTCTGCATTCAGGGTGGACTGCACCCGAAAATGGAAGGTACTTATTACCGTGAGCTCGTGCTGGCGATTAAAAAAGCGTTGCCGGATATGCACATTCACGCATTCTCGCCATTTGAAGTTTGGTATGGCGCGGCCAAAACCAAGCAATCTTACACGGAGTTTTTGCAGGATCTGAAGGATTGCGGACTGGGTTCTCTACCCGGCACAGCGGCTGAAATTCTGGATACGGATATTCGCCAACAGCTGACCCGCAACAAGCTGAGCACTGAGAAGTGGGTGGAAATCATCAAAGCGGCCCATGAGGTTGGAATTCCCACCACCGCAACGATCATGTACGGCCATATTGACGGGCCGGAGCACTGGGCAGCTCACATCGCCTTGCTGCGCGATATTCAGAAAGAAACCGGAGGCTTTACCGAACTGGTACCTTTGAGCTTCGTGCATTCTGAGAGCCCACTTTACACGGCAGATCCGAAGAACGTGCGGCCTGGCCCGACTGATCTGGAAGTACGCAAGATGCATGCCGTTTCGCGGATTATGTTGCATGGCTGGATCGACAATATTCAGGTCTCCTGGACCAAGCTTGGAGCTGAGTTTGCCTCTGATCTTTTACAATGCGGCGTGAATGATCTGGGCGGCACTTTGATGAACGAGAGCATTTCCCGTTCTGCTGGCGCGGCCCATGGGCAGGAGATCACAGCCTATGAGATGTGCCAGATCATTCAGGAGGCAGACCGAATGCCTGTTCAGCGCAACACCATTTATGGCGTTATCAATGACTTTGCGGATGGATTACCGGACCAACAAGCGCCACTGGTTGCACGCGCAAACTCTGGATTATTGAACTTCCTGACTGAGGCTGATGGTGCACCTGTACAAGCAGCTGGAGGTGCTGGATGACGCAAAATGCACCTACCAAAGTGACGCTGATCGCCGGGGGGGTCGGCGGCGCCAAAATGGCAGAAGGCCTCTATCATCTGGAGAATGTAGAACTTTCCATCATCGGCAATATTGCAGATGATGAAGCGTTCCACGGCCTTTGGGTTTCGCCGGACATCGATACCCTCACCTACACGCTTGCCGATGTGATTGATCGGCAGCAAGGTTGGGGTGTGGCGGATGAAGGCCACCGCGCGTTAGACACGCTCTCTAAACTGGGTGATGATACATGGATGTCACTGGGAGACCGAGATTTCGGCCTGCACATCTACCGCACACATCGACGCCGCCAGGGGGATCGCCCGACGCATATTGCACGTGATATCGCCAAGAGTTTTGGTCTTGAATGTGAGATGATCCTGCCGACGGACGACACGGTTCAAACGCGTGTGAGGACGGAGGCTGGTTGGCTGAGTTTTCAGGAATATTTCGTCAAAGAGCGCTGTGCACCAGAGGTTCGGGAGCTGCATTACGATCATATCGAGGATGCGCATGCCACAGAGGAGGCCTTGAACGCACTTACTGAGGCAGACTTGATTGTGGTTGCGCCGAGCAATCCTCTCGTGAGCATTCTGCCAATCCTGAAAGTTCCCGGTATTCTGGAAGCGGTGAAGGCCTCCAAGGCTCCGAAGATTGGTGTTTCGCCGATCATCAATGGCGGCGTCGTGAAAGGCCCTGCGGACCGGATGCTGTCTTCTCTTGGTTATGAAGCATCAGCCTTCGGCGTAGCCCAGATCTATGCGGACTTTCTGGATTTCTTTGTGATTGACCACGCAGATGAGCAGCATGTGACTGCCATCAACGGTCTTGGTTTGCGTACCTCTTTGGACACGATCCTTATGAAGACCCGCGATGACAAAGTTCGTCTGGCAGCGGCGCTACTCGCAGTTTCTGGTGTTGGGAGCAAAAAAGCTTCCGAGGCTCAGGAGCTGAGTGCATGACGGAAACCACTTTCAAAACGCTTGTTGTTGTTCCGGTAAAGGATTTTGCGAGAGCCAAATCGCGTCTTGGGCCGGATCTTGATGCCAGAGGACGGGCCACCGTGGCCGCGAACTTGTTTGCGCAGACCGTTGCCTTCCTGCAGGATGCCCAGGCACGCAGCAGCACGCCCTTTGAGATTGCAGTGGTCACAAGTTCAGCGGATGTCGCAAAAACCGTGACTGATCATCGCCTTCACTTGATCCTGGAGGGGAAGGAAGACGGATTAAACTCTGCGCTGGCGACCGCTGCCCTTTGGGCAAAAGCGCATGATTACGAGACACTTTGCGTTTTGCCTGCCGATATCGCAGCTCCTGACTTTGGTGAGTTTGAGCGGCTTCTGGGGCTTGCTGGTTCGCCGAATTCACTGGTTTTGTGCCCGGCGCATGACTACGGCACCAATGTGCTGATTGTAACGCCGTCGGATGCCATTTCGTTCACTTATGGCAGTTCATCCTTTTTGAAGCATCAGGCCCAAGCGGCAGAGCGTGGTTTGAACTGCGTGATCGCCCCGTCCTCCTCCTTTTCCAGAGATATCGACTATATGGAAGATTTGAGCGCACATCAGCCGCGGCTTCTTGCAAAACGTTCTGACCGGAGAGCTGTTTGATGCATACACTTTCCCTACATGCGATCCCGAACATTCCCGAGATCAATCCCGGTGATGATCTCGCTGCTATTTTGGGTGATGCCATTGAGGCGGCAGGGCTTTCTTTACAAAACGGAGACGTCCTGACATCTGCGCATAAGATCTTCTCCAAAGCGGAAGGCCGCATTGTGAGCCTGGCAGATGTCACGCCTTCTGAAGACGCCCAGACCTATGCAGAAGAGCTGAACAAAGACCCGCGCAAGGTTGAGGTGATCCTGCAGGAAAGCACCCGCGTGGTTCGCTATTTCAAGCGTCCTACACAGAATGAAGGAACGATGATTTGTGAGCACCGTCTGGGCTTCATTTCCGCCAATGCTGCGGTGGATGAATCCAACAGCGGCACAGATGAGACACTCATTTTGCTGCCTGAAGACCCGGATGCCAGTGCAGCGCGGATGCAGGCGGCGCTTTCCAAACGCTTTAATGCTGAGATCGGCTTTGCCATTACGGACACATTTGGACGGCCCTGGCGACTTGGTCAGGTGAACGTGGCCGTGGGCCTTGCCGGTGTTCCGGCAACAATCAAAGAACAAGGCAACTCGGATGCACATGGGCGTTTGCTCAGCGTGACCGAACCTGCCTTTGCAGATGAGTTAGCCGCAGCTTCCGGCCTGGTGATCAGCAAAGCCGGGCAGACACCTGTTGTGCTGTTCCGCGGACTGAACTGGACGCAGGAAGCGAGCTCGGCACAGGATTTACTAAGATCTAAGAAGGAGGACATGTTCCGATGACATTAGCAATTATCGGAGGAACCGGGCCGCAGGGTCAGGGGCTTGCACTCAGGTTTGCTCGCGCGGGCGTTGCCGTCGCGCTTGGCT
>NZ_LMCE01000060.1:0-505 GCF_001623285.1 Pseudovibrio sp. Ad26 | reverse complement strand
ATGATTTACTCATCTTCCGCCCTTGTTCGTCACGGATCAATCCATGAATCAAGACATTCTCAAATGGACGTTCGCCAGTAAATTCCAAGCTTTGGAAAATCATTCTGCTTACCCAGAAGAAAATGATGTCATAACCGGTTACTAAAGTGCTAGTAGGGAAGTATCGCTTATAATCTTCGCTTTCCGTATCTGGCCAGCCCATTGTTGAGAAAGGCCACAAAGCTGAACTAAACCAAGTGTCTAAAACATCAGGATCTTGTACCCAGTTTTCACTATCCGCTGGTGCTTCCATCCCTACATACATTTCACCTGTTTCTTTGTGATACCATGCAGGAATTTGATGTCCCCACCATAATTGTCGTGAGATTACCCAATCATGGACATTTTCCATCCAACGTAAAGACGTTTGATTGAATCTTGGAGGGAAGAATTCCACTGCTTGATCTGTTTCTTGGTTATCAATGGCTTTTTTCGCTAACGGTGCCATTTTTACAAACCATTGAGT
>NZ_LMCE01000059.1:0-503 GCF_001623285.1 Pseudovibrio sp. Ad26 | reverse complement strand
CTAGAAGACCTTTTAGAAGAAATCGTCGGAGAAATCGATGATGAATCAGATGAAGTTGAGAATCTTTATGAAAAAATCGATGAACACGAATATATCATCCAAGGACGTATGCTGATTGATGAGTTCAATGAAGCTTTTGACAGTGATCTGCATATGAGTGATGTAGATACGATGGCTGGTTATTTGATTACAGCATTAGGCATGATTCCGGATGAAGGCGAAAAGTTATCGTTTGATGTCGATAATATTACGCTGGTTTCTGAAGAAATGGAAGGTTCTCGAATCCTTAAAATCCGTGTCATTTTTCATGATCCGGAAGAAACAGAAGCGGAACCTGAAGAGGAACGAAGATACTTCAGAAAAGAATTCGAAGATGACGAGCCAAGAAGATAATTGGAAACTTGGTTATGAAAGACGTGTTGCTTGAATAAACAAGCAACACGTCTTTTCTTTTAGTCAGCTGACAAAAAAATATTTGACTCTTATGGTTTGGTGGCTTTTTC